>JAFQPD010000049.1 GCA_017411945.1 Mailhella sp. | reverse complement strand
TCGGAGGATACAAAATGTACGCTATTGTTGAAGTGCTCGGCAAGCAGTACCGCGTTCAGGAAGGCTGCAAGGTTGTGGTCGACCTCATGGACGCTGAAAAGGGCAGCGAAATCTCTCTCGACCGCGTGCTCATGATCGGCGGCGAAGCCGCTAAGATCGGCACCCCCGTGGTCGAAGGCGCCAAGGTGAACGCCACTGTTGTGGATCATATCCTCGGCGACAAGATCGTGGTGTTCAAGCACAAGCGCCGCAAGGCCGAACGCCGCACTCAGGGTCATCGTCAGCAGTACACTGTTCTTACTGTTACCGGTATCGTCGCCTAAGGGCGTACCGATTATTTGAAGGAGATTCACCATGGCACATAAGAAAGCAGGCGGCAGCTCCCGCAACGGTCGTGACAGTGAAGGTCAGCGCAGAGGCGTGAAGCGCTTCGGCGGTCAGCGCGTTCTCGCTGGCAACATCCTCGTCCGTCAGCTCGGCACCGTGGTCTTCCCCGGCGCCAACGTTGGCATGGGCCGCGACTACACCCTCTTCGCCAAGTGCGACGGCGTTGTGAAGTACGAAAAGTTCTTCCGCAAGCGTCGTGTGCTCAAGCGTGTGAGCATCGTTCCCGTCGAGGCATAATGCTTCATCGATAAGATCAGAAGGCGAGGAGGGCTTAGGCTCTTCTCGCCTTTTGCGTCTTTTCTCCTCTTCCTTTCCCCGCACAGACTTGCCAAGCCGCTGGTCCGGGGGCTCCTCTCCAACAGAAGGCCTTCCGGCCATAAGGATATCCTATGAAATTTGTTGACGAAGCTACCATACAGGTCAAGGCCGGCAAGGGCGGCAACGGCTGCGTGTCTTTCCGCCGTGAGAAGTTCGTAGCCAAGGGCGGCCCCGACGGCGGCAACGGCGGCGACGGCGGCAACGTGTACGCCCGCGCATCCAGCCGCCTCTACAGCCTTTACGACTTCCGCCTGAAGCGTATGTACGAAGCCCAGAACGGCCAGGGCGGCATGGGCAGCCAGTGCGACGGCCACAAGGGCGAGGATCTCATCATCGAACTGCCTTCCGGCACGCAGCTCTATGAACGCACCGGCGAAGGCGAACAGCTTTTTGCCGACATTTCCGATCCTGAAAAGCTGGTGCTCCTCGCCGCCGGCGGCCGCGGCGGCAAGGGCAACGAGCATTTCAAGTCTTCTACCATGCGCGCCCCCCGCTTCGCCCAGAAGGGCGAGCCCGGCGAAGAGCGCAGTTTCCGCCTCGAACTGAAGATCCTGGCCGACGCCGGCCTGCTGGGCCTGCCCAATGCCGGCAAGTCCACCTTCCTTTCCCGTGTGTCTGCCGCCCGACCGAAGATAGCCGACTACCCCTTCACCACGCTGACGCCCAACCTCGGCGTTCTCATCGATGAATACGACCCTGACCAGCGCATGGTCATCGCCGACATTCCCGGCCTCATCGAAGGCGCACATGCCGGCCTCGGCCTCGGCGACCGCTTCCTGCGCCATGTGGAGCGTACTCGCTTCCTCGTGCATATCCTGAGCATAGAAGATGTGGACATGGAGTCCGAGAACCCGTGGGAAGGCTTCGACCTCATCAACGACGAGCTGGCCCAGTTCGACCCCGAGCTCGCCATGCGCCGCCAGATAGAAGTGGTGAACAAGATAGACCTTCGCACTGAAGAAGAACTGGAAGCCATGAAGGCCCGCGCCAAGGCCGACGGCCGCGATATCCTTTTCGTTTCCGCCCGTGAAGAGATAGGTCTCGAAGAGCTGGTGGCCCGCATGTGGAAGCTCCGCGAAGAGCTCGACTACAACGACCCCTTCGTCCATTATCAGGAAGAAGTGGTCGTTGACGAGGAATTCCCCGAAATCGAAGTCATCTGGACGCGCGAATAATGGAAAGACGTGAAAGAACGCTGGCTTCGGCCCGCACTATCGTCGTGAAGGTTGGCAGTGCCGTGCTCACCACGAAGCAGGGCCTGCATCTTTCAGTTCTCTATAATCTGGTGGAGCAGCTGGCTCGCCTTGCCGCGGCCGGTCATCGTGTCTGCCTCGTGAGTTCCGGCGCAGTGGCGGCTGGCCGCACTGCCATAGCAGGCCGCGGATGCACGGTCGAGGGCGTTTCCGGCAAGCAGGCTCTGGCCGCCATCGGTCAGGGCCGCCTCATGCGAGAGTATGAGCACGCTTTTGCAGCTCAGGGCATGGTCTGCGCTCAGGTCCTGCTCACCCGCGACGACTTGAGGAGCCGTGGCCGCTTCCTGAATGCCCGCAATACGTTCATGAACCTGCTGGACTGGGGCGTCGTTCCCATCGTCAACGAGAACGACACTGTGGCCGTGCAGGAACTGAAGTTCGGCGACAACGACCAGCTGGCCAGCCTTCTGCTCAACCTCATCGAGGCCGACCTTTACATCAACCTCACCAGCGCCGACGGCGTGCTTGCCGCCAACCCTGAAACGGCCGCCCCCGGCGAGAAGATACCCTTCCTCGATACCATCGAAGATATCGAAAAGCTGGACATCGACGCACTCTGCGGCGCCAAGACCAGCGTGGGCACCGGCGGCATGCAGTCCAAGCTCATGGCGGCCCGTCGCGCGGCCCAGCTCGGCGTTCCTACGCTCATCCTGCCCGGACGCCGCCCCGATATCCTTGACCGTGCCTTTGCCGGTGAATCTGTGGGGACTTGGGTCTGCCCGTGTGAGCAGACTGTTTCCCGCCGCAAGTACTGGATGGCCTACCAGTCCGACCCTCAGGGCGTCATCTCTGTGGACGACGGTGCGGCCCGCGCTTTGGAAGAGAAGGGCAGTTCCCTGCTTCCCGGCGGCATCCTTTCCGTGGAAGGGGCTTTCGAGCCCGGCGCCATGGTGCGTGTGGTCTGCGGAGGCCGTCAGATAGGTGTGGGGCTCATCAACTACTCTTCGGAAGACATCGCCCGCATCAAGGGCCTGAAGCGTTCCGAGGTGGCTGAAGCCCTTGGCGACGCCCATTACCCTGAAGTCATACACCGGGATAACCTGCTCATTCATGCCGCCGTGTAGTGGATTGGAAGGGAAAATGAAAAAGTTTTCATTTTCTGACGAAAACCCTAAAAAAACGCTTGCCAAAGGCAGGGCTTTTCTATAGAAGAACACCTGTGCCCAGGTGGTGGAATTGGTAGACACACTATCTTGAGGTGGTAGCGCTGAATGGCGTGGGAGTTCGAGTCTCCCCCTGGGCACCAGTTATGAAAGAATGAGCTTCGACAGCAATGCCGAAGCTCTTTTTTTATCTGCAGTATATTATGAAATACAAGGAAGCCCCGGAACTCTTCAGTTTCGGGGCTCTTCTGTCATGGGAAGTTCAGGCCTGCAGATAGATTCAGGCTTCCACATAGAATATTTCAGAAGCGGGAGCGTTCCTGCGCACGCTCGCTATGCCGTCCAAGCAGGAAGCCTTGCTCTTGTAGCCTTCGGAAACCGCAATGATTTCGCCGTTCTTGGCCTTGAGGCGGAAGCGGAACTCGCCGGCCTTATCGGAATACAGTTCGAACTTGGGGTGTTTGGCCGTGGCGAATCCTTCCTCGGTCTGATCTTCAAGGTTGGCATCCGCGGCATTCCTTCGCACGCTTTCGATGCCTTTGCGGCAGGCAGCAGCGCTGGAATAGGCTTCAGAGCTGGCGATGATTTCTCCGTTGCCAGCTTTGAGATCGAATTTGATGCCGGTCTTCCCAGTCGTCACAGCAAACGTGCCCATTAACACCTCCATGAATGATACGTTTTTTAAGGCTAGCCGTCTGAGAACTTTATTGTCAAGCTAATTCCATAGGTTAACTATGGGTGTAGCAGAATAGGCAAAAAAATCTCCCTGAAGGACGAACCCTCAGGGAGATTTGGCGGAGTTAGGCAAGTTCGACTAGATGTCTGTCAGCGTCAGCTTCTTTCTGGTATCGGAGATGCTGCTGGTCGGGGCATGGCTCCGGTCGCTGTAGTGGGTATGCAGAAGGTCGTGCGCCTTGTGGGAATTGGGTTCGCCAAGGAAGTCGGCGTAAAGAGCCTTCACCTGCGGGTTGTTGTGCGACTGGCGGCGCGGCATGCTCTTATCGAGCTTATACAGGCCCTGGGTGCGAGACGCTGCGTGAGGATGGTATTCGCCCTTCACACGAACAGTGCCGCCGCCGTCCACACAGCCGCCGGGGCAGGCCATGACTTCGATGAAAGTATAGGGGGAAGTGCCTTCCACGGCCTGCTTCACCAGCTTGCGGGCGGCTTCGAGGCCGTGGCATATGGCGACCTTGATGGTTCCGTTGCCTTCGCCGAGGTCCACATCGGCCTCGCGGAGCTGGGCCTCGCCGCGCACGGGCAGGACATCCACGCCTTCCAGCTCCTTGCCGTTGAGCACGGCGTAGGCGGTGCGGAGGGCGGCTTCCATGACGCCGCCGGTAACGCCGAAGATGGCGGCCGCACCGGTGGAATCGCTCATGAAGGGGTCGTCGAAGGCTTCAGGCTCGACCTTGGCAAGATCGATGCCGCAGCGGCGGAGCAGGCGGGAGAGCTCGCGCACGGTAAGGACGGTGTCGGTGTCGGCCACGCCCTCCTTGGAGAGCTGGGGACGGGCGGCTTCGTCTTTCTTGGCGGTACAGGGCATGATGGAGATGGTGCGCATCTTGGAAGGATCGATGCCCATTTTTTCGGCAAGGTAGGTCTTGCACAGAGAGCCCTGTATGGCCTGAGGCGAACGAGTGCTGGAGATGTAGGGGATGCCTTCGGGAACATGCTTTTCCACGAAGTTCATCCAGCCGGGGCAGCAGGAGGTGAACATGGGAAGTTTGCCGCCGTTCTTGATGCGGCCGAGAAGTTCGGTGCCTTCTTCCATGATGGTCACGTCGGCGGCGAAGTCGGTGTCGGTGATGACGTCGAAGCCGATGCGGCGCAGTGCTGCCACGATGCGGCCCTCCACGTTTTCGCCGGGGCCGAAGCCGAAGGCTTCGCCGAGGACGACGCGGACGGAAGGAGCAAAGGAGACCACGGTGGTCACTTCAGGGTCGGCAATGAAGTCCAGCACTTCGTCGTTCTGGTCGCGCTCGGCAAGGGCGCCGGTGGGGCAGACTATGGTGCACTGGCCGCACTGGATGCAGGCAGAGATGTCCTGGCTGGGAGCCATGCCTACGCCTACGTGGGCGCCGGTGCCGGTGCCGTCCACAGTAAGGGCGGCCACGCCCTGCACCTTGCGGCATACTTCCACACAGCGCAGGCAGCGGATGCACTTGGTCATGTCGCGCACCATGCCGCGCATGGTATCGTCGAGCGGGCGGCCGTTGCTCAGGCGGCTGGAGAAGCGGTTGGAGGAAAGGCCGACGTATTCGCCAAGAGTTTGAAGCTCGCAGTCGCCGTGGCGGGCGCAGGCGACGCAGTTCTGGTCGTGGTCGGCGAAGACGAGCTCCACCTGAAGCTTCTGAGCCTGACGCACGCGGCTGGAGCGGGTATCGATGCTCATGCCTTCCTGCAGGGGGGTATTGCAGGAGGTGACGAGGCTGGTATGCCCTTCGGCATCGGTGCATTCCACGAGGCAGACCCGGCAGGTCCCGGGCTTATGGTCGAGGGCATGGTAATGGCAGAGCGAAGGGATGAAGATGCCGTTGCGCTTGGCGGCCTGCAGTATGGTTTCGCCCTGTTCGAAGGCGACTTCACGTCTGTTGATAAAAGCTTTCATGAGACCTCTCTGATCAGACGGCAGTGCCGGTGATGGGGGACTTGGTGACCACGGACAGGATGCGGTAGCAGCGCATGCAGCGGGAAGCTTCCTGCCATGCTTCGGCCTGAGACATGCCAAGCTCGACTTCATTGAAGTTGAGGGCGCGTTCTTCAGGCTCGAGTTCGTTCATCTTCACGCGGGGCTTGGTTTCCTGGCCGCATACAGGGGAATCGCCAAGCAGGCTGCCCTGGCTGATGAGCTGGCTGATGCGTTCGCGGGCGATGAAGGGCTTGCTGCCGGTCTCGAGGTAGCTGGCGATGGCATGGGCGCCGATGGTGCCCTGAGCCATGCCGTGGATGAGTACGCTGGGGCCCTTGGAGCGCGGACCGGTGGTGCCGTCGCCGCCAGCAAAGACGCCGGGACGGGAGGTGGCCTGATATTCATCCACGATGATGATGTTCTTTCGGTCGCAGGCAATGCCGTCGGCATCCACGAGCATGTCGGGCTCGCTCATCTGACCAATGGCGGCTATGACATGGTCGCAAGGGATGACGAAGCCGGAATCGGCTATGGGCTTCACGCCGCGGCGGCCGGAATCGTCGGGTTCGGTCTGCTGCATGGCCACGCAGGCGAGGCCGGTGACCTTGCCGTTCTCGACCACGAGCCTGTCCTGACCGGTGAGGAAGTGGAATTCCACTCCTTCCTTCATGGCGTCGACGATCTCCTGATGGTCGGCGGGAGCGTCGGCCTCAGTGCGGCGGTAGACGAGATGGACCTTGCCCTTGGTCATGCGCACGGCGGAACGGCAGCAGTCCATGGCGACGTTGCCACCGCCGACGATGACGACGTCGCCTTCCATGGAAGGCTGTTCGCCGGCTTCGATGGCGTCATGCACCTTTTCGAGGAAGTCGATGCCGTTCTCATAGCCGGGCAGGGAGGTGTCTTCGCCTTCCATGCCAAGGTAGCCGCCCTTGGGGCAGCCGGTGGCGATGAACACGGCCCGGTAGCCGCGCTTGAACAGGTCGTCCACATGGAAATCGCGGCCGAGCTTCTGGCTGAAGAAGAACATGCCGCCCATTTCCTTGACCAGCTCGTTCTCCTGATCCAGTACGTTCTTGGGCAGGCGATAGACGGGGATGCCGTAGCGCACCATGCCGCCGGCCTTGTCGTGGGCTTCGTAGATGTCCACGGGGTAGCCCATCTCAAGGAGCTGGTAGGCGCAGGTGACGCCCACAGGGCCGGCGCCGATGACGGCGACACGCTTGTTCTTGTTGATGGTGGAGAGCTCGGGCTTCAGTATGCCGGGGACTATGGTCGTGTCGGCAGCGAAACGCTTCAGGTTCTTGATGTCGACGGCGGCGTCGACCTTGGAGCGGCGGCAGGCCTTTTCGCAGTAGCGCACGCAGACGCGGCCGCAGGAGCCGGCCAGAGGATAATGCTTGAGCACCACGCCGGCGGCGAGGTCGTTATGGCCGTCCTTGAGGTAGTCGATGTAGCGGGGCACATTGACGTGGCTGGGGCAGGCTTCGATGCAGGGGCTGGTGGTGACGGAGTAGAATCCGCCTTCACGGGCATCGGGGGAGGGGCGCAGGGCGTCGGGGAAATAGCGCATAACGTCCAGAAGCGGCTGAGTGCCCGTGCGGCCTACGCCGCAGAGGGAGGTGTCGTGCATCTGTTCGGTGATGTCGCGCAGTTCAGACCAGCTGATCTGTTCGCCGCGGCAGGCTTTTTCAAGCTGCTGTGCTATGAGAGGGGAACCGGCCCGGCAGGGCGTGCATTTGCCGCAGGATTCGGCGGCAAGGCGTTCGTGGTGTTTCCACAGGGCATGCACAAGGCTGGCTTCGGGCGAGAAGACAAGGAAGCCTCGGTTGCTGAGGAATATCTCGATGGGGTTCCCGTCGTTGAACTGTTCGAAGTTTTCCAGAGGGAGGGCGGGGGCGGAATATTCCTTCAGCCCTCTGTTATCGTATACGATATCGTCCCAGACTCCGTAAAGAAGCTGCGGCATAGAAGCCTCCTGTTTGAACGGTAAAGGAGACGCCGACCACGCGGCGGATAATACTATTTCCTATTTTCACCATAGACGCAAAGGGCCGCCAGTATCAAGAGGGGTGATAAAATTCACTTTTGCGGGGTGCGTTTGCAGCATGGCCATGCAAGCAGGCACAAAGAAGGCCCGCCCTTCGCAGAAAGAAGAGCGGGCTTCAGAAATGTCAGCGATGGCGTGGGCCGCCGTGGCCGCCGCGAGGTCCGTGGCCGAAGCCTCCGGGCTGGAGCGGTGCAGGGCGCGAGCCGGCGGAATGGGAAGGACGGAAGGCCGGCCCCCTATGAGACGGACGCGGTGCAGTGTGCATGGCAGGAGGGCGATGGCCGGGGTGAGGTCCGGGCCGCAGAGCCGGTCCGTGCGGGCGATGAGACGGCCCTGGACGCAGCGCCGGGCCGTGATGGCGCGGGGGAGGAAGAGGCCTGTAGTAGGGCCCGTGATGGCGGTGGCGAGGGGGCGGCGGGACCCAGAGCGGAGGGAGCACAGGGAAAACGAAGGGGGTGGCGTAGTAGCCGGTGCCGACAGATACGCTGCCGGAGTAGACGCCAGAGGGAGAGACTGCGACGGAGCCTCCTACGGCTGGCCCGTGATAATCGTAGGCGCAGCCGGTGAGAGCGGTGCAGAGCAGAGCGGTGCAGAACAGAGTGGTGAGACGCTTCATGGTCACGCTCCTTGCGTTGGAAAAGCTGGCAGCAAAGAACTGCCCGCCTTCATTCACTTAAATTAATAAGCGAAGCGCAAGGAAAGGCAAGTGACGTTTTGTTACAGCAGAAAGGATGCCTTTTCGCCAGTTTGCAGAAGAAGTCTTTCAAACTCTGCCGGAAGATCCTCCTGATGTTGCAGGATGAGGCGCGAAGGTCAGTCCCGTTCCGCAAGGGCTTCGCGTATGCGGCATACGCCGCATACCTCGGCGGAAGTGGGGTAGCCGCAGCGGGTGCAGGGGGAAAGGATGTCGCTGTCCTGCTTTTCAGTCTGCTGGAAGGCGGGTTTGCCGCGTTCGAGGAAGCCGTGGTAGAAGTCCATCTTTCGGCCGGGCATCTTGTCTTCGAGTTCCAGCCACAGGCTCTTCAGGGTGGAGAAGCTGGCTCCGCTGCTGTAGGGGCAGGGGGCGTAGTGGTTCTCTATGCCCATGAGGAAGGCGTAGTTGGCGGTCTCGAATTCCGTAACGCGCCAGAAGGGCTTCACCTTCTTGGCGAATCCGTCTTCGTCTTCCAGAACGGGGCCCTGGTCGCTGAGGTAGGCGCTGTCCCAGCGCAGGGTATTGCTGGTGAGGCGGGCCACTTCGTCATCGAGGTTATGGCCGGTGGCAAGCACGGTGAAGCCCTGCTCGCGGGCGGTCTGGTTGAAGAAGTAGCGTTTGATCTTGCCGCAGGCGGAGCAGATGGGGCGGCGGAGCTTGGCCTTCACTTCTGGGATGGGCAGGCCCTCCTTCACCATGTCGCGCACGATGAGCGGGAAGCCGTACTTCTCGCAGAATCGCTCCACCACGCCGCGGGCGGCAGGGGAGGATTCCGGTATGCCGAGGTCCACATGCAGGCCCGTGACATCGTAGCCCTGACGGCCGAGCTCGAGCATGAGGGCCAGCGAGTCCTTGCCGCCGGAAAGAGCCACGAGAACCCTGTCCTGCTTGGTCATGAGGCCGTGTTCGCGTATGCCCTTGTCCACCTGCTTGGAGAAGAAGTCGAGGAAGCATTCAGGGCAGAATGCGGCATTATGGCTGGGCAGGGCGACGACGGCAGTGGCTTTGCAGCGGGTGCACTTCATGGAAGACCTCGAAAAAAACATGTATCCAGCGGGGATTTCTGCATGCGCGGCAGGGCTGTACACTTCACAGGAAGAGAGGAATACGCTAAAAAACAGAAAGTGTAAATTTATCAGAGCCTCAACCGCCCGGGGCAGATCCGGGCATGACAGGGGATGGCTATGTCCGAAACTCCACGCTCTTCCAGCAGGCTGGCCGTAAGCGCAGTCCTCCTTCTTTGCGCCGGTGCGGGCGCATGGTTCTGCCTGGATGGCGGAGCAGTATCTTTGAAGCCGTCAGTTTCGATTCAGGCAGAGGCGGAAAAAGAAGCGGGCCCGGTGAAGGCAGAGGCGGAAGAACGGTCTGCTGTCCATAAGGAGAAGTCGGCCCATCAGGTGGTCGCCCCTCTGAACAGCGGCCCTCGGCAGCCAGTGCTCAGCCAGGAGGAAAAGGTTCAGGCGCGAGTGGACGAGGCGCTTTCTTCCACGGCTAAGCCTATGGCCGGCGGCGACAGCGCGGGCGGAAGCCTTTCTCAGAGCGAGGCCAGGCCGGTCGAGGAACGGCAGGACCCCGTGGTCACTCGCAGGTTCGCAGGCGATCTTGCCGGTTGGCTCGCGGCCTCCTACACGCCTCCTGCCAAGGAAGATGGCAAGGGGCGCAGTTCCGTGAGCCTGCGCTCGGCCAATGCCCGGTACAGCAGTTCGCCTTTGCTCCGCAGTGTTGAAAGCGATACTCTCAAGGGGCGGGCCTCCATACTTCGCTATGTCTATTCTCCCGGCATGCTCGAAGCCCTTTACCTGATGTACGGCCAGAGCTTCGCGGATGAACTCGAAGCCGCTGCCAGAGGAGACAGACGGGCCCTCAGCACGGAGCAGGCCGCGGGCATGTTCAAGCTGTATGGCGAAAGCCTGGAGCGTGTAGCCAATGCCCTTGATGCCGCTTCTCGCACAGACATCAAGGCTCTTGTGAAGCCTATCCGCAAGGCCGCCGTCCGCGAGGAGGCCGCCAGCGAAGATTTTGCCAAGGCTTACGCCGTCCACGCCGAGGCCCGTGAATCCGGACTCAAGGACGTCATGGCCGAACAGAGTGCGCGCATGGCCCAGAGCGCACGGGTGGCCAGCCAGTCCGCCGCCCGTGAGGAGAGCGCACGCCGGGCGGTGGCCCGCACGCTTCGCCAGAAGGCTTCCGGCCCCACCCTTTCCGATGCCGACCTCATTTTCCTTGCGGAATGGCTGGAACGCCGCAACGCGTCGAGCGAAGCTTCGGCATCTGCCGCAAGCATCTGCCGCCGCATGGCTGGCGAGCTCAGGAGCCGCGCCTCGACCATGCTTGCTCCGGCAGAGTGATGCTCGGCGCTCAGCCGCAGAGAACAGAAAAAGCCCGTTCCGAAGAGCGGGCTTTTTCTGTTCGTGAAACTGGCGGATCAGCGGGCGAGCTGTTCCAGTGCTTTTTCAAAGACCATTTCAGGCGTGACCAGCAGGAGGCACTGGGGATCGTCGCATTCGACCTTGTCGCAGGGCTGGCAGGGCAGAATGGGGCGCAGTTCCCCGTGCAGAGGCGAAGGATAGCGCCACGCCGTTCCCGAAGCTCCGGGGATGACGACGCTCGGCGTGCCCACGGCGGCGGCCATGTGGCGGGGAGAAGAGCAGTTGCCGATGATAAGGGCGGCTTCGGCTATGCAGGCCGCAGAAATGCGTATGTCGGGCAGGGGAGCGGGGACTAGAAGTTTTCCGCCTGCCACCCCGCGTTCCAGACAGAGCTGGCGCAGTGCCGCGATGTCTTCATCTTCGCCGGGGCCGCGCAGGAGCAGGAAGGACATTCCGGCATCATGCTCGGAAAGCAGGCGCATGACCTCGGCATAGCGTTCGGCTGGCCAGCGTTTGGACTGCCTGCGGTGGGTGGCGTCGATGACGATGAGCTTCTGCCCGTCGGTGAAGCCGCAGGAACGAAGGATGGAACGGGCCTCGGCGCGTTCTTCTTCGGTGAAGAAGATCCTGGGAGCTTCCCCCTTCCATTCGATGCCCAGAGGGGCAAGCAGGGAGACTTTGGACTCCGAGGCATAGCCGGGCTTTTCTTCTGCCGTGTGCGTATATATCCAGTCCCGCCACGAGCCAGTTTTCAAGGAGAGCCGAACAGTCGCGCCGCTCAGCAGTGTCATCATGCGGCACCGGGGCAGGTTCTGCAGGTTGAGCACCATGTCGAAGCTGTGCTTCGCTACCTTGCGGTAGAAGGCGAGTTCGCCGAAGAAGCCCTTCTTTTCCACGAGGTGGAACTTGTCGATGAAGGGATTATGCCGCAGGAGCGGTTCGCATTTCGCCTCTGTGAACAGGTGGAGCTCAGCTTCGGGGAAACGCTGTTTCAGGAGCTGGAACACCGGGGTGGCGAGCAGAGCGTCGCCTATCTGCCGCTGCTGGCAGACGAGGATGCGCTTGGGCTGGAACGAGCTGAGATCCTTCATGATGCGTCCTTTTGGCAAGAGGTCAGGCCCGGACCGGAGCTTTCTTCCAGTAGGCGAGATATTCCTGATTGCCCTTGGGCCCCTTGATGGCCGCAGGGGTGACGCCGAGGCATTCGAGGCCCTCGTTCTCCATGTAGCGGAGTACGCGGTCCACGGCTTCCTGGCGCACGGCTTCATCCTTGACTACGCCCTTCACGGTCTGCCCTGCGCCCACTTCGAACTGCGGCTTGATGAGGCAGACGGCGATGCCGCCTTCCCTCAGCCACTGCAGGCAGTGCGGGAGCACCATGGTCAGGGAGATGAACGAAAGGTCGGCCACTATCATGTCGATGGGCTCGGTGATAAGGTCAGGCGGCGCGGTGCGCAGGTTCACGCCTTCGCGGGAGACCACGCGAGGGTCGTTGCGCAGGCGTTCGTGGAGCTGGGCATGGCCTACGTCCACGGCGTAGACGCGGCTTGCGCCATGCTGGAGCAGGCAGTCGGTGAACCCGCCGGTAGAAGCTCCCGCATCGAGGCAGACGAGGCCGGTCACATCCAGCTTGTAATGCTCTATGGCGGTGAGGAGCTTGTAAGCTCCCCGGCTTACGAAGCGTTCCACGCCCACGAGCTGGAATTGCGTGGTTATCTTGTAGGGGTGGCCCGGCTTCTGGACCACGACGGGCTGGCGTTCGGGGTTCTCCTCATCGAAAATGGCCACTTTGCCTGCCATGATGAGGCGGCGGGCCTGTTCCTTGCTTTCGGCAAGTCCCTGGTCGAAAACGAGCTGGTCGGCACGGGCCTTGGCTATCATAGTGCATTCCTCCGCTTCCTTTTGTAGCGGCTGGGCCCTGGGAAGGCAAGAAGGAAGAACGTGCGGGCATGAAAAAAGGCCGCCGGGAAACCCAGCGGCCTTGGAAAGCTTTAGCTCAGGGGATTAGGCCTGACCTTCCTGTTCGGCGGCGAACTTGGCGCCGGCTTCAGGATCGAGTTCGCCTTCCCACTTGGAGACCACGATGGCGCCGGTGGCGTCGCCGAGGACGTTCATGGTGGTGCGGGCCATGTCCATCACGCGGTCGATGCCGGCGATGATGGCGATGCCTTCGAGCGGGATGCCCACCTGGGTGAACACGATGGTGCTCATGATGAGGCCGGCGCCGGGCACGCCCACGGAACCGATGGAGGCGAGGATGCCGGTGGCGAGCACCTGGAACTGCTTATCGAAGGGCATGGGGATGCCGTAGATTTCGGCCACGAAGATGGCGACAACACCCATGTAAACGGCGGTGCCGTCCATGTTGATGGTGTTGCCGAGGGGCAGGGAGAAGGAGGCCACGGGCTTGGAGGCGCCGAGCTTCTGGCACTGGATGAGGTTGGTGGCCAGAGCGGCGGCGGAGGAGCAGGTGGTGAAGGCGATCATCAGGGGAGCGGACAGCAGCTTGAAGAAGTGGCCGATGGTGATGCCGGAAACACGCACGAGGGGCAGGTAGCACACGAGCACATGCACGAGGCAGGCAACGTACATGACGCCGATGACCTTGATGAGGGGCAGCAACACGGAGGCGCCGTGGTTGGCCACGGTGAAGGCGATGAGGCCGAACACGCCGACGGGGGCGTAGATCATGACCATGTTGGTGACCTTGATCATGGTTTCAGCGGCGCCGTCGAAGAAGGCGTACACGGTCTTGCCGCGTTCGCCCACGGCGGAGAGGCCGAAGCCGAACAGCATGGCGAAGAAGATGACCTGAAGCATGTTGCCCTTGCCCATGGCGTCGATGGGGTTCAGGGGGATGATGTTCAGGAACACGTCGACCATCTTGGGAGGAGTGGCGGACTTGGCCTTGAGGCCTTCAGTAGCGATGTTGAGGCCTTCGCCGGGGTTGAAGATGTTGGCGAAGACGAGGCCGAGCACAACGGCCACAGCGGTGGTGCCGAAGTAGTAGATGAGGGTCTTGGAAGCGACGCGGCCGAGCTTGTTGATGTCGCCCACGGAGGCGGAACCGGCAACGATGGTGCAGAGAACCAGCGGCACGACGACCATGCGGATGAGGTTGATGAACAGCTGGCCGAGAGGCTTGAAGGTGCTGCCCATATCGGGGGCGACCATGCCGGCGACGATGCCGAGGGCCATGCCGATTGCCATCTGGGTAGGCAGGCTGATGCGTGCTTTCATAGAAACTCCTCGATGGATCAGAGGCGCGGAAAACGCCAGAGATAGGATTGAACTAAAAACTTCCCGCAGGCATTTTGCTCCAAGCCGCGGGCCGTTGCCTTACAAGTTTTCGATTTTGAGAAAATCGACAAAACAATAACATGGTTACATGTCTATTTCCATAGAAGCAAGGCTTCTGTCAAGGAGGTGCGGGAAAAAGAAGAGGGGTAATGTCGACATTTTTTCTTTCCAGCGGCCTGCCCCGCATAAAAGAGTTTGCAGGAACAGCGGCTTTAGGGCATAGTCCACCCATCCGAAAACCTGAACCGTGTGCTTGAACACCACGTAAAAAACAAGATATGAAAAACACTTCCGTTTCTTCGGCCTTCATGCTGCTGGGCATACTGTTCTGCACCTGTCTCATCGTTTCCAACCTCATGGCCGCGAAGATTTTCGTGGTTGGCAACATCACGCTTTCTGCGGCAGTTCTCCTTTTTCCTGTCTCCTACATCCTGAACGACTGCATCGCCGAGGTCTGGGGCTACCGCAAGGCGCGCTTCATCATCTGGACGGGCTTCGCCATCAACTTTCTCGTCATGGCGGTGTTCCAGCTGGCCGTGCTCCTTCCGCCTTCTCCCCACTGGGAAGGGGCTCCCCACTTCGACTATATTTTCGGGCTTGCCCCTCGCCTTGCCGCGGCTAGCTTCATCGCCTTCCTTGCCGGCTCTCTGGTGAACGCCTATGTGATGAGCCGCATGAAGCTGGCCTCAAAAGGGCGGCACTTTTCTCTGCGCGCCGTTGTTTCCACCCTTCTGGGCGAGGGCGTGGATTCGCTCATCTTCTTCCCCTGCGCCTATTTCGGCCTTCTTCCCATGAAGGAGATGCTCATCGTTCTTGTGGGCGAGGTCCTGCTCAAGGTGATGTACGAGATAGCCGTGCTTCCGCTCACCCGCCGAGTGGTGAACTATGTGAAGTGCGTGGAAGGCGTGGACGTTTTCGACGAGAATATTTCCTACAATCCTCTTAAAATAGGCGATCTCGGATAGGAGCTGCCATGGCCGACCGTACTCTCGATCCCCTCACCCATCTTGGCAGCCGCCAGACCGAATACCGCAAGGACTACGCTCCCGAAGTTCTGGAAGCCTTCGAGAATAGGCATCCGGAGCATGACTACTGGGTGCACTTCAACTGCCCTGAGTTCACCAGCCTCTGCCCCATCACCGGCCAGCCGGACTTCGCCGAGATACGCATCCAGTATATCCCCGATATCAAGATGGTGGAGAGCAAGAGCCTCAAGCTCTATCTGTTCAGCTTCCGCGACCACGGCGACTTCCATGAGGACTGCGTGAACATCATCATGAAAGACCTCATCCGCCTCATGGATCCGCGCTACATCGAGGTGACGGGCATCTTCACGCCTCGCGGCGGCATTGCCATATGGCCCTACTGCAACTACGGCCGCCCAGGCACCAAGTATGAGAAGATGGCCGAATACCGCCTCATGAACCACGACCTTCAGGGCTGAGCCCGGGTATGCCATGCTCCTTTCTCCCTCTTTCTGTTTGAACGATCTTGCGCCGAAGGACGCCCGCATGGCCCTCGAGACCGTGCGTTTTGCCGAAGAAGAGCTTCAGCTGGCCGGGAAGCCCGGCCTGCACGGAGCGCGTCTTCTGGCGGCCTTTTCCGGCGGCGCGGACTCCACGGCCCTTCTGGTGCTGGCCTGCGCCTTGCGTGGCCAGCTGGGCATGGATATCCATGCCGCACATCTCGACCACGGCCTGCGCGAAGAGAGCCGGGCTGAAGCCGAGGCCGCCCGCTCCTTCTGCGAAAAGCTAGGCGTGCCCTTCCACACGAAGCGGGAGGACGTTCATGCCCTTGCCGAAGATTGGGGCTGCGGCATAGAAGAGGCCGGACGCCGCGCCCGCTACGCTTTTCTTGAAGAATGCCGGGCTAGCATAGATGCCTCGTGGGTCGTCACCGCGCATCACAGCGGCGACCTTGCCGAGGATGTCATTATGCGCCTCACCCGCGGGGCGGCCTGGCCTGGCCTCGGCGGCATGCGTGCCGTGGTGGAGGAAGCTCCAGCCCCGCATCGTGCAGGCAGGCACATACTTCGCCCCCTGCTCATGCTGGACAAGGAGCAGCTGACGGGCATGCTGGAACGGCTTGGCGTGGACTGGGTGGAAGACTCCAGCAATCAGAGCCGCGAATGGAAGCGCAACCGCGTGCGCAACGATATCATGCCGCTCCTGCTGGCGGAGAACCCTTCCTTCAATGAAGGCGTGCGCCGCCTGTGGCGCAATGCCCGAGAGGACGAACGCTGGTGGGAGGGCCGCCTCGAAAACACTCTGGAAGTGCAGGGGGAAGGTGATGAGCGCAGGATACGCATTTCCTCCTCCGCCTTGGACGGCCTGAGCCGCATGGGCCGCATGCGCGTCATGGCAGAAGCCGTGAAACGCATGGAGCGAGGGCAGGCCCGGACCGACACGCTGGAAAACATGGATGACGCATGGCAGAACCGCCGCTTCCCGCGCCGCTTTTCCTTTGCCGGGTGGCTCAAGGCGGAAGTCACGGCCCGCGGGATACTGTTCTTCCTGTCTCCGGGCCGGTGAGGGCCGCCAGTCTTTCATCGCTGTACATTCTTTGTAAGACTATGCAAGAAACAGGATTTTGCCGCGCAAATGCCGAAGAAGTCCTGTTTTTGCCTGTTCAACCTATAGTATTCACTGAATAAAAAATTCTTGCGAAACATTGCGGGGCGCATTTTTGCCCAAAATGGAGCTTTTGCCTTAATTTTGACAGATGGTATAAGAGACCTATCTGACGAACAGAGAAAAAGCCCGGCTTTCCAGTTTCGCGTGAGGAGTTCGACCATGCCGCTTTATGACTTTGAATGCAGAACATGCCAGCATACCTTCGAAGAGCTGGCTTTCGACGATGACGATGTCGTCGTCTGCCCCAAGTGCGGTTCCGAGGAGACGGCCCGCCTTGTGTCTGCTCCCAGCCCCCTTGCTACCGGAGCCTTCCCCTTCAAGATAGGTCCGCGCCCGGCATGGATGAACGATAAGCGCCTCAACCGCAACGCCCCCTGCCACGGCAACTGCGGCTCCTGCGGGAGCTCGGGAGGCAATGCCGGCGGAAGCGCGGAATAGAGTTTCCTGATATCGCGCCGCGTAGACATTTTTACAATTGGCGCGCAAGCGATTCCCATTGTATGAAACAAGGGAGTCTCCCTTTCCTGCACCCTGAAAACGGCGTTTTCGCCGCGCAATCCCTTCTGCAAGGAGTTCCGTTATGTGCATGATGAACGTGATGAACGGCTTCCTGAAAAAAACGGCACTGGCCGTCACCGGCATGGTCTTTCTGGCGACTTCCGCAGCTGCGGCCGAACTTCCTAACTTCGTTCCCCTGGTGAAGAAGGCCGGCCCGGCCGTGGTGAACATCAGCACCGAGCGGGAAGTTTCCAGCCCCGTCATGGATATGTTCGATATCCCCGGCATGGAACGCTTCTTTGAGCAGTTTGGCGTGCCCTTCGGCCGCATGCAGCCTGAGCGCAGGGCTCCCAAGCGCAAGAGCACTTCCCTGGGCACCGGCTTCATCATTTCTTCGGACGGCTATATCGTCACCAACAGCCATGTGGTGGAGAATGCCGACAAGGTCATGATCAATTTCGACGGCGCCAAAGGTTCCGGCATCAAGGCCCGCATCGTGGGCACGGACTCCGAGACCGACCTTGCCCTTCTCAAGGTGGACACCGATAAGGAACTGCCCGTGCTGAAGTTCGGCAATTCCGACGCCGCCGAAGTGGGCGAATGGGTGATAGCCATCGGCAATCCCTTCGGCCACAGCGGCACTGTGACCGCCGGCATCCTCAGCGCGAAGGGGCGTGACCTGCATTCCGGCCCCTTCGACAGCTTCCTGCAGACCGATGCTTCCATCAACCCCGGCAACAGCGGCGGCCCCCTGCTAAACATGGCCGGCGAGGTCATCGGCATCAACACTGCTATCCGCGCCAACGCTCAGGGCATAGGCTTCGCCATTCCCAGCAACATGGCATCTCAGATCATCGAGGAACTGCGCGAGAGCAAGAACGTCAGCAGAGGCTGGCTCGGCGTGACCGTGCAGAACGTGGACGAGAACATGGCCAAGGCTCTCGGCCTGAAGGATGCCAAGGGCGCGCTCATCGGTTCCGTCATGCCTGATGAACCTGCCGCCAAGGCCGGCCTGCGTGCGGGCGACGTCGTCATCGCCGTGGGCGACGTCCGCATCGGCGATGCTTCCGAGCTTACCCGCGCCGTTGCCCGGCTCAAGCCCAATTCCAAGCCTGAGCTCACTATCGTGCGCGACGGCGAAGAAATGAAGCTCAAGGTGAAGCTGGGTGAACGCTCCTCCCATGTGGGCGGAGCTGCCAAGGCTGAGCAGAGCGAGTCCGACGGGCTTGGCGTGGCCATCAAGCCCCTGACTCCCGAAGATGCCCGCGCCCTGCGCATCAAGGGCGACGTGAAGGGCCTGCTCATCGTGGAAGTGAAGGGCGACAGCCCCGCCGCTGAGGCCGGCCTGCGTTCCGGCGACGTCATCCTTTCCGCCAACCTCAAGCCTGTGACCACGCCCGATCAGCTTGGCGACATCCTCAAGAATGAAGGCAAGAAGCGCGGCGCCATTATGCTCCAGATCAACCGCCGCGGCGATACCTTCTTCCTCACTGTGGACCTTGCCGCGAAGAAGTAGTCAGAACGTTCTTTCCTGAAAAAAGAAGAGCCTCCGATGTCGGGGGCTCTTCTGCGTTTGGGAGGAGGGCTTCAGTACAGGGCGAGAGTCTGGCCGTCGCGGCATATTTTTTCTATGCGCCCGTCCGTGATGCGCCATGCTTCGCCGTAGAGGGTTTCGTGTCCGTTCTCGCCAAGGACATAAGAGCCGTCCGGCAGGACGAGGAAGCTGTGCCCCATACTGTCGGCATAGGTGATGTCTTCGAAAAGGCGTTTCCCGTCGAGCCGGGAGTTCCGCACCGCCTGATAATGCGGGAGTATGTTCAGTCTGGTGAGGCCCAGCCCCTCGAAATGGCGAACATAGTTCGGGTCGATGGATTCGCCGGGAAGTTCTGGCTGGGCATAGACCATGTCCGCACAGTTCATGGTGCCGGCGCTGATGCCCATAACTATGCCTTTGAAATCTCGAATCTTCTCCCGCAAGCCAGCCTTCTGGAAAAAGGCGTTCTGTGTGGGCACATGGCCGCCGCCGAGAAGGATGAAGTCGTAGGCGAGCAGTCCTTCCCGTGGGAATGCGCTGTTTCGGCAGTCCCAGACGTCGAAGCAGGCATGGGGGAAGCCCCTCCAGTTCAGGATGCGGGTCATGTCATCGCGTATGATATCGTTGAACTCCGGGTCGTCGGGATCGGCAGGCAGGAGCAGGCAGCGCGATCCGTCTTTCCAGCGGCGGCGCAGGTTGATGACGAGGCGGTTCTTGTCGTCGAAGCCGTCCACCATGCGGCTGTTGTCCAGAGGGCCGGTGGGACTGCTGGTGAGGAAGGTTATCATGAGGGCTCCTTCAGGAATGTACCCTTATTAAATAGGATACGCTGGCCAGGAAAGGCAAGTGAGAAGATATTCCTATTAAGGAGAGAGGTTTATAAATATATAACATATTGAAATTAAATATAAAAATAAAATAATAAAAAATATTCGTATTTGATATTGACAATTGTTCTCAATAAGGCTAATTTCCATTCCAACGAAGACGAACACTGAGCTTTCAGGAGAAAAGATGCCAAAGACTAGGATGACCAACCAGCGCAGAGTGATACTTGAAGAGCTGCGCAAGGTGGATACCCACCCCACGGTGGATGAGCTTTACACCATCGTGAAGGCCCGTATGCCCCACATCAGCCTTGGTACTGTCTACAGGAATCTAGACCTCTTGACGGAAACGGGCGAAGTGCTCAAGCTGGACTCCGCTGGCTCCATGCGCCGCTACGATGGCCGCATCGAGCCTCACCGCCATGTGAGATGCCGCGTCTGCGGCCGCATAGGCGATATCTTCGACGCCGAAGAAAGCCCCAGCTGCAGCAATGTCAGCGTTCCCGGCTTCACAGTCACCGCAGTCCGCGTCGAATACGACGGCATCTGCGATGAATGCCGAGCCGCCGCTGAAGCCCAGGGCAGTCAGGCTGTCTAGCCCCTTCCCTCCTCAGCCCAGCCAGCCCCCCTAAGCCCCTTAACCTGCAACGCACAGGAGAATCATTATGAAGAGCCTCAAAGGTACCCAGACCGAAAAGAATATCCTCACCGCTTTCGCCGGCGAATCCCAGGCCCGCAACCGCTACACCTTCTTCGCTTCTCAGGCCAAGAAGGACGGCTATGTGGAAATGGCCAAGGCTTTCGAAGAGATCGCCAGCCAGGAAAAGGAACATGCCAAGCGTCTGTTCAAGTTCCTTGAAGGCGGCAACGTGGAGATCACTGCCAGCTTCCCCGCCGGCGTGATCGGCTCCACCCTCGACAACCTGAAGGCCGCCGCCCACGGTGAGTTCGAAGAACATTCCGACATGTACCCCACCTATGCCGATATCGCCGACGCCGAAGGCTTCCCCGCCATCGCCGCTGTCATGCGCAATATCGCCATCGCTGAAATGGAACACGAACGCCGCTTCCTCGCCTTTGCCAAGGCCATCGAAGAAGACTCCGTGTTCAAGTCCGCCGAACCTCGCGTGTGGCGCTGCCAGAACTGCGGCTTCACCCATGTGGGCACCGAAGCCCCCGCTCTCTGCCCCGCTTGCGCCCATCCTCGCGATCACTTCCAGGGCATGTAAGCCAGTGAGGCCATAGGCCTTATTCTCATCAGAATGCAGGCCCCTGTCCGTTCTTTTCGGGCAGGGGCTTTTGCATGCGATATTTCTGCTTGCAAAAACCGAAGATTCAAGGCATATTCATCAGCCGATGGACCCTTAGCTCAGTTGGTAGAGCCCCCGGCTCATAACCGGATTGTCGTAGGTTCAAGTCCTACAGGGTCCACCAGAAAAAATTCTCAGAAAGCCCCGCAAAGCTCATAACGCCTTGTGGGGCTTCACTTTTTGGTTAAACGAAAACCACCAGCTAGGCTGGTGGTTCCAAAAAGCTTAAAGCTATAAGTATGTTA
>JAFQPD010000048.1 GCA_017411945.1 Mailhella sp. | reverse complement strand
TTGCGGACTCCATTCTTGAGTTGTGTTTTGGGGAAAGTCTGGGTAAAATTGTTTCTGTTTCCATTCTCTTCTGCTCCCGGAAGGCCCGCCAGCCCGAAGGGAGCGCTTTTTTTATGCACCACAGACCGCCTCCTGTTCCTGGCTGCTGCCAGTGGCATAGGCTTCCACTTCGGAGCGAAGCCAGAAGGTACAACGGCTCCCATCTCTACGCGGCTGGGGAAAGTTAGGACGTGTTTTTACCCAAGCCCATAAGGTAGAACGGCCAATACCGAGAATCTGAGCGGCTTCCTTGTCCTTGATACGGATTGAAGGAATGGCGTTAGACATAGAAAAACCTCCTTGGATTGTCGGAGATGCTCCGAGATTTCCAAGGAGGTTAGGCAGAATAGGGGTAGCCAATGCAAGGTAGCCAAATAGCCAGCGGGTAGCCAGTGGCTAGCCAATCATCATCTGGCCTTGTTATTTTTGGTATAGTTCCTGAGTGTGTTGGCCGCTTTTCCCTCGGGTGAAGGATGAAAGAAGTGACCCATACTTGCTAAATATTGTTTTGCATAATTAGAGTTTGCGCCGAACATGCATATTAATTATTTGATTTACATTATCATCAATATATGCATTAAAAGGAAAGCCTTCAACTTCAAGTATTTCTGATTTTAAATAAATTTTAACGCCACAACGACTATCTTCTTTGATTATTTCATATCTAAAAAGAGAGTCAAAGTTTCCCTTTGTCTGTTTAATACTGGAATAAATTTCTTCCTCAGTAGATATATGTGGTAGTAATTCAAGTACCAAAGCCAATTCGCTTAATAATTCTTTCTTTACCGCAAAACTTTCATCAACATTTTTGTCCAATGCTGCAAATTTTAAAGCTCTAACAAAGTCAGCATATTGCTCACAAAGTTGTTCATCATCTTTTTGATCTAGTTGACTTACTTCATGTGCAGCAGCTGAAGGCTTACCGTTATATGTCGTAGTAGAAGCAAATTCATAATAACTTTCTACTGCGCCACGGCGAAGAATAAAACACCCCAAATCCTCTAAAAGAGAGTAAAGGGTAGTAATTCTGCATTTTAAACTATGCCAATCGCTTGAATTAGGCCAGTTAGATAAATTATCTTCAGATTCATTAAACAACTGGGCAATCAAAGCACGTCGAATTACTTTATCTTTGTCTGCCTCATCGGAACCGTAAGTAATCCAATAGGGGTGACGCTTATAAATATCTTCCATATTTGTTTTATTTATACGAACTAATTCAGAAATCTTATTTTTTATATCTCTTATCATAGTTTGAAGATCACTATGTCCATGGCTATTAGCGATTTTAGTTGCATCAGGGAGCCTTGAAAAAAGATCAACAACACTGTTATCGTCAATAAATCCATCTAAGTCTGTTAGAATACAAACATCTTTGCCAATAAGTCGAAACAGCTTTGTAATGACCGCAAATTGCCCCTTTCCTTCCACTGGAATAATTTGAGATCCTGCGACATCAAGATTTAAATAAAGTCGTTTGTCAAGATAGCGACATAGAATCATATCACTAGAACCTTCTATAAGCAGCATCTTTTTAGCAAAGAAACCTTCAGCATAAATAAGGCTCATGCGAAGAAGAAATTCATTTAGTTTATTATTCTTTAGCTCTTGAGCATCTGGAGAAATTTGCATTGGCAGTGAATCTTTTTTAAAAAAGACAAAATTACATAACTCACTTGCTGAAGAAAGATCAATCATTTGAGCAGAATGAGTTGAGATTATAATGGTTTTATTATATTGATCTATCGCGTTCTTTATTTCACGAAGAAGGTATGATTGCAACTGAGGATGTAGTGACACTTCAGGTTCATCGATCAAAAGTATCTCAATGTCTTCATCAAATATTGCTGCAAGGATAGAAATTACATTTATAAGCCCACTAGCCTCTGCGACGATAGAATATTCCTCATCACTCCCGGATCTGCAGAATACAACTTTCATTCGCCCCGCATCCCAGCGAATAAATACTTGGCGATTGAAAAGAACAGAAAGACGTTCTGCAACCTTAATGTAAACGTCTTTGCAAGCATCCATTGTAAAGAAATCGCCATTTGCCGTTTCAATTTCCTGCCTAGCTTTTTTTGCAGCTTGGTCACCTAAGGAATAGCCATCTTCAGATCGAGTATACGGGTCTACTCTTGAACGAAATGTCTCCATTTCACCAATTCTATTCGATGATAAGTATCTAACACTAAAGTTATTATTTTTTAAATGATCCCTTAAAGTTTTTAAAGTCTGTGTTTTTCCAGATGCATTTGTCCCAACGAAGGTGGTAAGCCCAGAATATAAAGTGATGTTGACATTCTGATCGCCAAACACCCTATTAACTTTGAAACTGAGATGATGAGGGTAATCCATAGTATTCACCTTCTTTTTTTATTGATAATTAAATGTAACCTTGGTCAATCACAGATAATACTAGATGGAAAAATTAGCTGCTTTGAATGGCTTTCATATTCTAGTTTCTCTCCTTAGTTGATCTCACGCAGATTCTTAATTAACTCTACTGGTAATAAAATTGAAGATGGCAAATTATCAAAATATAACACATCATGAAAAAATGACGTGTATATCATCAATGTACGTTTTTCTTTATCTTTTACATCATCTTGACTTGTTGTTTTTGGTATAGTTCCTGAGTGTGTTGGCCGCTTTTCCCTCTGGTGAAGGATGGAAGAAGTATCCCACTTCGCGCTGGGAAAGAAAGTCCTTTTCGTTGTCCAGCGCCTTCATGATCTCAGGCACAGAAGCTCGAGCAAGAACCATTTTAGCTACCATCGTGAATACGCCATGATTTTCATATTCTGCCGGAAAATCATCGGTATCTCCTGCCAGAACAGAATGTTCCAGTTCTGCGATTCTCGCCTCAAGTCCGGATATTATTTCATCCTTATTGGCTATAATGGCCTCAGCTTTCTCATAAAGTTCTTCAATGGTAGGCTCGGCCCCTTCAAAAAGGTCATCCTCCACAATCTCGACTTCCAGCTCACCACTAAGAATTTTCTCCCTGAGCTCTATCATATCTTTGGCCACTTCAATGAGATCTTCTCTATAAAAGCGTATGCCGTCATCAGCGCCTATGAAGCGCTGGTATTCATAATTATGAACGAGAAGATTTTCATCCTGCAAATCCGAAAGTCTGAAATACCTGTAGATGTCACAAGGTTCTCCTCCTAAATCTATATAGTCGGAATAAGAATCCAGGAAATCATCATCCCTATTCGTTCTTAAACGATTGGTACTATCCGTAGTATTCAAGACTTCCAGCATATCGTTAGGGCCTAATCTCAGCTTTTGCCTTACCTGATCTGCAGAAAAATAAAAATCATCACTACTTTTTGAAGCTACTTTGGCCTTTCTAGTCTGCGCCATCTTTAATACATTTTCCCAATTGCCTTTCATGACGGCTTCATACATCGATTTCTTCATTTTCTTCATATTCAGCACTCCCGTTCATGCTGTTTCCCTATGAATCTCCGGCAGACGGCAAGGGAATCCGCTGTTCGATGAGGCTAGCTACTTCCTCATCTAGCCGAAGAAATAAGTGCTCTGGTGCATCCATGCTTATGCTTTACCAGCTTTCAGCTCGTCCAGCATATCTGCCCAGTCCTGCATGAGGCCCCTTCTCTCTTCTATGTACTCTGCTCTGTTGTATGCGGCGCGAACCTGATTCTTCTCGGAATGAGCAAGGGCGGCTTCGATGACATCAGGCCTGTACTTGCCGGACTCATTCAGAAGCGTGGACGCAATGGAGCGGAAGCCGTGGATGCACATTTCGTCCTTCTCGTACTCCATGTTTCGCAAAGCCCGGATAAGCCCCTCCGAAGTGATAGCTCTTGTCTTAGAACGATTAGAAGGGAAAAGCAGATCGGAATGGCCGTTCCACTCGCGCAATTCCTTCAAAAGCTCCAAGACCTGACGAGCAAGAGGGACAACATGGGCAGACTTCATCTTCATGCGTTCGGCAGGGATATGCCAGAGGGCATTCTCAAAATCGAATTCATCCCAATGCGCGTTTCGCAGTTCTTGAGAGCGCACAAAGAGGTATGGCATGAGCTTCAGGGCGTACTTCACGGAAATGGTACAGGGAAATTCGTCGATGTCGCGCAGAAGCTGCCCTATCTTCTCAGGATTGAGAATGGCGGCTCTGGGCGTCGCCTTGGGCTTGGGAGTCATGGCGGCAGTCAGTTCAGCGGCGGCGTTGAACTCCGCATAACCAGCGGCCACGGCATAGCGACACACCTGCCGGATAAGGCTGGCCAGTCGATGCGCCATATCTATTGAGCCGCGCTCTTCGACTTCACGCAGTCCTTCAAGGATATGTGTGGGCTTGAGCTGGGAGATCGGAATGTCCCCCATGAAAGGAAAAATCTGATTCTCGAAGCGGGCCAGCGTCTGCTTCTTGTAAAGCTCGCGCCTGTCCGTGAGCTTTCGTTTGAAGTAGTCCATGGCAACAGCACGGAAGGTCATAGCATCTTCCTGTGCTAAGCGTTCAGCTTCTTCCTTGTCAGCTTTTTTCTTCTCGGAAGGATCAATGCCTTGAGCAAGAAGAGTTTTTATCTCGTCTCTGGCTTTTCGGGCCATCAGCAGAGAAACAGCAGGATAAACACCGAGGCAGACTTTTTTCTGCTTGCCGCCAAATCGATAAGAAAGCCGCCAATATTTTCCATCGACGAAGTTCAATCCTCCACCGTCAGATTTTTGTGGAACTTTCTCACCTTTTTTGGCCTTGCCGTGCATTGCTCGAATAGCCGTGTCATTCAGCATGATTACCTACCAAATGTTGCCACATTTAAATGTTGCCACCTGAGTGAATCCCAAGTGGCAACAAATATGGCAACAAATTTCGTAGATGTAAACAGACTTTCTGGGATTACGCTGGACGCTAAAGGCGGCGATTTAAACAAAAAAGGAAGTCCTTCTAGCCGTTTATAGACTTTGAAGGACTTCCTTGGATTGCTGCCTGGTCGGGATGGCAGGATTTGAACCAGCGACCCCCGCGTCCCGAACGCGGTACTCTACCAAACTGAGCCACATCCCGACAACGAAGGGGACTATAGCCGGAGGCCATGCAAAATGCAAGAGCTTTCTGAGCTCTTTTTGCGGAAATGGCTCAAAGCTTGAGAAGAAGGACTGTTCAGGAAGCTTGGCCGATGCCTTGTCACTTGGCAGGGGCGGGGGGAGCCGCAGGCGCAGGAGCTTCCGCAGGCTTGGCCGGCATTTCCACAGTGAAGGCCAGCTTCATGAGCTTCATGAGCGTGCCTTCATACGCGAGGTAGCCCACGCCGATGGCCGCCGCAAGGAAGAGAGCCATGAGGAGCTTGCCGGTCTTGCTCTTCTGCCGCAGAGGGTCGTGCCTTGTACGGGTAGCATTGCGGGGGAGAGCTGCCTCTGAGGTCAGGGCGGAGCCGAGAACGAGGTTCACGGGAAGCTGGCCGTTCACGGCCCAGCCGGAAGCTTCCAGCACAGGGCCGAGCGTGCGCTTGCGGAGCTTGAGCCACGCCATGAAGGCGGCAGGGCCGGAAATGCAGGCAAATGCGGCAACGATGAGCAAGGGGAACTGCCACCAGTGCAGAGCCATGAGCATGCCCACTATGGTGCCCACAGCCGTGCCGATAGCACCAAGGGCGATGCCTACGGCGGCGAAGAGGCCCACGCTCTTGCTGATGTCGAAGGGGGCGGCAGGGGTCTTGGCGGGGGCGGCCACGGCATTCTCGACCTTTTTGGCAGTGTTTCCGGCGAACTTGGCTATCTGCTCTCCGGCCATCTGGCTGGCGCGCAGATAGGGAGCCCACACGGCCTGCTTGATGCTGATGGGATTGCGCACGATCTTGACAAGAGTGGCGTCCCAGTCTTCCCCGTTGTTGTCCACATAAACACCGTTGCGGCCTTCGCGCAGGAAGGCGTCGGAACCTGCGGTCATCGCGGCAACGATGTTCATCTTGTCGCCGCTGGCGGAAGCGCTGGGCACACGGCGGCGGCATTCGCAGTACAGGAGGCAGAGCTGGCTGAGCTGTGCCATGGCGGAATGCTTGGCAATGTCGGCCACGGGCAGGCAGAGGCGGCAGGAGCGGCCGTCGATGAACAGCGTGCCAGCCTGGAACATGGCGGGCCGCTTGAGAGAATAGAAGTCGTAGAAGGAAATGAAGTTCATGAGCAGGCGGTGCAGGTGGCGATAGTACAGCACCAGACGCTCAAGTTCGGCGATGTCGCTGGAGTCGGCATTGACGGCGAGGTCTTCCGCCATCATGGATTTGAGCTCTTCCGCCGTGCTTCCGGCGAGGAAGGCTTCGATGTCGGCATCGCTGAAAGCGGCGAGCGCGCCTGCGGCATCGTCTGGCGCGATGCTGGCGGAAGAAGCCGGAACGGGGCGAGCAGCCAAGGCCGCTCCATACGGGGCGAGAGCCTGTTGGAGGGCTTCCCAGCCTTCTTCGGCAAGCGACGAGGGGTCAGAAAGAAGCGGCTCCGCCAGCGAGAAGAACGTTTTCGCCTTGTCGCGCCATGCAGGGTTGAGGCCGGCATCCAGCCGCAGGGGGGCGTCGGCCTCTATCCGGGAAAGCGGCAGGGAGGAAAGGGCCTCGGGGGCGAGAAGGCCGTGCTCTCCAGGAGAAATGAGCTGGTCCTCGGCATTCAGGGAGGCGGTAGCAACAGGCGCGAAGGAAGCGAGGCGGCAGCGCAGGAAATAATCGTCAACTTTTTCCTTGAGCTCCTGCATCAGAGTCCAGGCCGCCGGAGTATCGGCGCCAAGGGCGTGGGGAGCTTCTGCAAGGGTTTTCCTCCAGTTCTTTTCCGCGCTGAGGGCGGCAAGGAAAGAGTCGATGGCGGCGGCATTGATGCCGGGGGCTCCGCTGGCATCGATTTCCGAACCAGCCGTTGCAAGCACGGCATTGACGAAAGCCAGTTTCTCGGCATCGAACTCTGCGTGCGCGGGGAATATGCCGTCGCCATTGTACAGCAGCGCATTAGCTGAAGCCGCCGCAAGAGAAACATCTTCATGCCGGATGGCGTCCTCCCCATCCCTGCCCAGGTTCTTGAGCGCATTGGCGGCGGTCACGGCTACGCGGCGGCCCTGCTCGGTGTCGGTGCGGATGGAGGACAGCGGAAGAGCTTCCGGGCGTTGGGCCAGCTCGGCAGGATCGACAAGGCGTTCGCAGACCCAGTCCACGGCGTCGAGCACTTCCGGGATGCGGATCCTTCCGTCTGCATCGGTATCGAGAAGTTCGAGGGTCCGGGCATCGAACTCAAGGCCAGAGGCAGGGCAGCTCAGCGCCGCCCAGAGCTTGGGGTCGAGTTCGCGCAAGCGGCCCAGTTCGCCTGCGGTTTCCAGCGTTACCTGATCCATGCCTCCCAAACGGTGGAAGGCCCATGTGAGCTTGTCGTTCTGTTCCATATCGCACAGCCTTGCAAAAGAAGTCCCGGACCACGTCAGCGCGGCCCGGGGCATGAAGTCAAAAAATTTTCCGAGCGTTCAGGCCCGTGCTATCATTTCACACATATTCCACCTTGTCCAGAATGCCAGTGAGCTTGGCCAATGCAACTCCATAGTTGCATATGGCTACGCCCTGCTCTTTCGCCTTGCGTATGCGGGACATCATATAGGTGCGGTTGAACATGCAGGCCCCGCAGTGGATGATGAGGTCGTACTGCGTGAGGTCTTCCGGGAAGTCCGTGCCGCTGACCATGGTGATGCTGAGTTCTTCGCCGTAGCGGGCGCGCAGGCAGGCGGGTATCTTCACCCTGCCTATGTCTTCGGCAAGGGGGGCGTGCGTGCAGGCTTCGGCGATGAGCACTTTGGAATCCGGGCCAAGGCGGTCGATGGCTTCCGCACCTTCGATGAAGGTGCGCACATCGCCTTTATAGCCGGCCATCAGGATGGAGAATGAGGTGAGCAGGCTCTCGGCAGGCTTCAGCTTCCAGACTTCGCCAAAGACCTGGGAATCCGTGATGATAAGGTGCGGAGGCCGGGCCAGAGCTTCGAGGGTCTGCCGTATCTTGTCGGCAGTGCAGCTGACTACGAGGCATTTCTTGTCCAGAAGTTCGCGGGTCACCTGTACCTGGGGCAGGATGAGGCGGCCCTGCGGCGCCTGTATGTCCTGCGGCATGACCAGCATGACGAGGTCGCCTTCCTTGCAGAGATGACCGGTGATGGCAAGCTTGCCCCAGTCGGCAGGCATCTTGCGGAGCATGGCTTCGCGCAGTCTGTCCACGCCCGTTCCTTTAAACGCGCTTACGCAGACGGGCTTCTGGCCCAGTTCGTCCTTCACCTGCTCCACAAGCGCGGCGAGAGCGTCTTCCGAATGCATGTCGCACTTGTTGAGCACCACGATGAAGGGAGTCTTCCGCTCCTTGAAGGCCGCCATCCAGTTTTTTTCATAGGAAAGATCGCCGCCAGTAACGACGAGGAGAGCGATATCGGTCTTCTCAAGGGCAAGGCGGGTCTTTTCCACGCGAAGTTCGCCCATGGGGCCAATGTCGTCGAAGCCTGCGGTGTCGATGAGCACGCAGGGGCCGAGCCCATGTATTTCCATGGATTTATAGACAGGGTCGGTCGTCGTTCCGGCGGTATCGGAAACGATGGCCGTTTCATGCCCGGTGATGGCGTTGATGAGAGAGGACTTGCCTGCGTTGCGGCGGCCATAGATGCCGATATGCAGCCGGCCCGAACGTGGGGTGTCGTTGATGGAATCGGACATGAGGACTCCTTGTGACTAGAGGGGCTGGAAGTCGCCGCGATCGACCACGATCTCGTAGCCGATGGCACGGATGCGGGCTTTGAGCGCGTTCACGTTGTCCGCACATTCTGCGCCTTCGGAGAGCTTGTTGTTATAGAGGCGGTAGCGGTCGCGGGCTTCCTTGGGGGATAGGTTGGGCATGAGCACGTTCGCGCCGGCAAGGATGCCCCGTTCCCGCCCATCTCCGGCGGCAGTGCCGAGAGCCGTGGTGGCGGGGAGCATGGCGGCAGGCAGGAGCAGGCGCACGATGGAAAGCATGACGAGGGTGCGTTCCACAGAGCCTGCGGGGAAGTCGGCAAAGGGGGTCTGCGCGTGGGGTATGAAGGGGCCCATGCCGACCATTTCCGGCTTGAGCTCATAGAGGAACTGCAGGTCCTTCACGATGGAAGCCGTGGTCTGCCACGGAGAGCCTATCATGAAGCCGGCGCCAGTCTGGAATCCGCACGCCTTGAGCGATTTCAGGCATGCCTTGCGGCTCTCCCACGTCTGAGCTGCGGGATGGAGAAGGGAATAGTGCTCTGCATCGGCGGATTCGTGGCGCAGGAGGAAGCGGTCGGCTCCGGCTTCGCGCAGGCGGCGGTAGGAGGCTTCGCTTTTTTCTCCTACGGAAAGCGTGACGGCGCAGTCCGGCCAGCGGGATTTCATCTCGCGAAGGAGAGAAACGAGGCGTTCGTCTGTGAACCAGCCGTCTTCGCCGCCCTGCATCACAAAGGTGCGGAAGCCGAGGGAGTAGCCGTGCTCGCAGCATTCCAGTATCTGCTCCGGCGTAAGGCGGTAGCGTTCGACCTGCGCATTGCCGCAGCGTATGCCGCAGTAGCGGCAGTTCTGGCGGCAGAAGTTCGATATTTCAATAAGGCCGCGCACATAGATGCGCCTTCCGAAATGTTCCTGAGCGCGATTGCGAGCGCGGCGGAAGAGCTCTTCGCGCAGGGCGATGCGTTCCTCCCCGGAGAGTTCGGGAAGTTCCTCTGCGCTCTGCCCTGCTCCGCTTTCAGCTTCATCGACAGGCAGGCCGGCTTCGGCAAGGAAGCTGCGGCGCAGTTCTTCGGCATTCGAAGGAGCGATGCCGGCGAAAAGTTCAGGCGCGCATGCCTCTATGAAGGCGGCGAGCCTTTCGGCAGGCGGGAGCTGCCCGGCTTCGAGCTGGTCCAATACTGCGTAGAGTTCTTTCAAGGTCATCATGCACAGCCTCCTGATCGGCTCAACGCTTGGAGATGGCGGCCTTCACGGAGACGCCCGGAAGTTTGCCGAGGCGGCCCGTCATGCCGGAAATGGCGTCCATACTGCCGTCGACAGCAAGCGCAATGATAGAAACGCCGCGGCTGCGGTACGGGATGCCGAGGCGGCCTACGATGATATCGGCATACTGATGGAGAATGGCATTCATCTCTGCGACAGACGAAGGTTCTTCGACCACGATGCCCACAGTGCCGAGGCGAGTCTCTTCCATTGGCGGCTCCTTTGCTCCTGCCTGCTGAAGACAGAAAAAGCGGCCCTCCCAAGCAGGAAGGCCGCTCTGCAACAGCGCAGTGTCAGAAGCTTGCCCTGCCTGCCCGCTCGGAACGTCCTTGCGGTAAGGGAGAACTTTGGAGAAAGTATAGGCAGGAAATGCGAAAAAGCAAGACGCTGACGCTAAATCCTTTTATTCCCAAAGGCTTCTGAAAAGTTAAAGCATAACTTCAAATTTTAGACGCGATAGACCCAGCTTTCCTTGCGGGGCTTGGCGGGGGTGAGGCCGTTTTCTGCCGCATAGCCGAGGGCGCAGTGGCCAATGCCGGCATAGTCGCCTTCTATGCCCCACTCCTTGAGCATGGCCTTGCCTTCTTCGGATTCGAAGACTTCCCTGGCGCGGTGGATCCAGCAGGAAGCTGCGCCTACGGCATGGGCGGCCAGCATGAGATTGCCCATGACGAGCGAGCCGTCTTCAAGATAGGTGGGGCGGCTCTTGTCTGCAAGGACTATGACCGCCGTGGGAGCTCCGTAGAAAGGATCGGAAGCGACGCCAAGGATGGCGGCGTTCATTTTCGAAAGCTTTTCGAGGGTGGGCCTGTCCTGCACTACGACCATGATGGGGGACTGCATGCCGCGCCCGGTGGCGGCCCAGGTGCCGGCTTCGAGGATGGCGTCGAGCTTTTCATCCTCTATCTGGCGTTCGGAGAATTTGCGGCAGCTGCGGCGATCCTTGATATCCTGAAGCGTTTCTTTCATTTCCAACTCCTTTCTTTGCGTATGAAGCCTATGGATTCGAATAGTCTGATTTTTAAGAAACCCATGCATTCTGCCCTGTCAAGAGCAAAAGCATCCTTTGCCGCCCCTTCTTGACACCGCCCCATGTTCCTCTACAATGTCGCCCATATTCCACCTGTCAAGTTGAAGGATACGGCCCTATGCTTCAGATAAACATGCTCGACATAGTCCTGCTCGTCATACTGCTCTTCTTCGGCGCCAAGGGGCTGTTCCGCGGCCTCGTGCAGGAAGTGGCCGGCCTCCTCGGAGTGGCGGTCGGCATACTCCTTGCCCGAACTTTCGGAGCGGAGCTCGCACCCGTCCTCACCGGCTACGGCATCTCTGCCAGCTTCTCCCCCCTGCTTTCCATGGCCCTGCTCTTCCTTGCAGGCGTTTTCGCCATAGGTCTTCTGGCGCATATCCTCCACAACCTTCTGGAGTCGGCCTGCGCCGGCGGCATAGACCGCTTCCTCGGCCTTTTCGCGGGCCTTGCCAAAGGCCTTCTCTTTGCTGGCCTCATCGGCTACATAGCCGTGCGCCTCTTCCCCACCATGGCAATAGTCAAGCAGTCGCAGGTACTGCCTCCGCTCATGGATTTCATCCAGGCTCTGGCCGGTTCCCTCGATCTCAACATCCCCAGATTCTGACATTTCCGGCACTGCCGCGCCACATAGGAGTACAGCATGAACGAACAGGAACAGCTCCTTCGCTTCCAGAACGTCATCGACCAGCTCATCGACCCCGAAAAGGGCTGCCCCTGGGACAAGGAGCAGACCGCCCTTTCCATGTGCGAATATCTCATCGAAGAATGCCATGAACTTGTGGACGCCATTCGCTCCAACAAGCCCGGCCATGCCTGCGACGAGATGGGCGACCTGCTCTTCGTGCTCCTGCTCATGGCGCGCCGCTTCGAGCTGGACGGCCAGTTCTCCCTTGGCGACGCCCTCAAGATAGGTGCCGACAAGATGGTGCGCCGCCACCCCCATGTGTTCAGCGGCGAAGCCTGCGACAGCATGGACGCCCTCATGAAGAACTGGGCCGCCATCAAAAAAGCTGAAAAGGAAGCCGACGCCGGAGAACCCAAAGGCACGCTTTCTTCCGTTCCCTCCGGGCTCCCTCCCCTCACCAAAGCCTACCGCGTCCACGCCAAGGCCGCTTCCGCCGGGTTCACCTGGGATGACGACGAGGACGTGGAACGCCAGGTGGAAGCCGAATGGCTGGAGCTTCTCGACGCTCGCGCTTCCGGCACCGAAGCCGAGAAGGAGCACGAACTTGGCGACATGATGTTCACCCTTGTCGAACTGGGCCGCCGCATGGGCGTGAAGGCCGCTTCCGCCGTAGACGGAGCCGCCAACCGCTTCCGCACCCGCTTCGAGGCCATGGAAGCCCTTGCCCGTGAGCGCGGGCTCGACTTCAAGGAGCTGAGCCTGGACGACAAGGACGACCTGTGGAACGAGGTGAAAGCCGCCGAACCTGCCGAACGTTCCGGCCAGGCCGTGGATTTCGCCGCCCCGAAGGACGCTCCCGAAGCCTGATGAGCTTCGGCTCTGCGATGCTTTTCCCAAAGAAGGCCAGCCTTGAACGCATTGCGAGTGCGCTCCGCCTCATGCGGAGCGTCTCGCTTTTCGTGCTCATGCTGGCTCTTCCTCTGTTCGGGCACGCCTTTGCCAAAGACGGGAAGCCTGTCATCCATGCCGGCTACCGGACCCTTTCATCGAGCCTGCCTTCGGAACGCCTCATGCTCCACATGGGAGCATGGTACCCCACGTTGCGCCGGCCCGGCCTCGTCAAGGCAGGCGGCGTCTCCTTCCGTGCCGCCCGCAATGCGCCCGTCTTTGCAGGGCCGTGGCCTGTCATCGTCCTTTCCCACGATGTCACAGGCAACGCCTGGGCTCACAGGGATATCGCCGCCTCTCTGGCAGGCCGGGGCTTTATCGTCGTCGCCCCCACCCACGACCACGACAACGGCGAAGACATGCGCATGCTGTTCTCCGACAGGGAGCTTCCCCTGCGCGCCATACAGCTTCGCGCCGCGCTGGATGCCGTGCTGGAACATAAGCTGCTGGGGCCGCATGCCGATGCCTCTCGCGTGGGCTATCTCGGCTTCGGCATGCCAGCCCCGGCTGGTCTCCTCCTTGCCGGAGGCACCCTTGCTCCCGACGGCTGGAAAACATTTGTGGAAGAACGGAAGGAAAAGGGCAGTCCGTGGCTTCTGCCCTATGCGGCCGAACGCATGGACGCGCTCGTGGACGCCATGAGGCATCGCACGGAGGAGCGCGAGGAAAAAACCGCCATGCTGAAAAAAGCTTCCGAATCTCGAAGCAAACAGTTCCAGCGGCTTGAAGATTCCGTCGTGCGCGCTCACCAGCGGCAGCTCAGGCTGGCCAGAACCGATGCCATCCCGCAGCCTCCCGTCGCCCTTCCCCTCCTGCCGCCGCTCTCCCATGACAGGGCCTTGGCCGACAGCCGCTTCCGCGCCCTCGCGCTCGTCTCTCCGGGCTATTCCATGCTCTTCAGCCGGGAAAGCCTCTCTGGGGTGCGGGAACCGATCTTCCTTGCCGGCGCTGGCCAGGACGCCTGCAGCCTTCCTTGCGAACAGGCGGAACGCTTGCGGGACATGCTTCCCCAGAGGCCGTCTTACATTCTCCTGCCCCATGCCGATATGCCCTCGTTCCATTCGGCTGGCCCCGAGTCCGATCCTGCCCATTCACTGGGAGGCGTCTATGCCGGGAGGGACGACAGAATATCCGTCCTTGCCCTGCTCGACGCCCTGCAGGATTTTTTCACGCAGGCTTTTGCCCGATAAAAATACCTTAAACGAAGAACGGCGTTCCGTTGCAGGAATGCCGTTCTTCGTTTTCATGGCATCATCAGCCGAGAAGCTTTTCTGCCAGCGGCATGAAGTCCAGGGGCCAGCAGCTTTTCGGGCGCGGATGGGCGACTCCGGGGCGGCCTTCTTCGGGAAGGCAGGCAAGTACGGCATCGGCCCACTGGACGGGGAAAGAATCGATATCCAGAGCCGCGCCGAGCAGAGAACCGGCCACGGCGCAGTTGGCCGCAGCATCGCCTCCCTGCATCGCGGTATCGCGCACTCCGGCCCCCGCATCCTCAGCATGGAGCAGCTGCCAGAAGCCGTTCTGCAAGGCAACGAGCACATGGCTCATATCGCTCTGATAGTCCGCCGGGCGTTCGGCAGACGCAGCCCGAAGGCATTGGGCTACGCGGCTTGCGGCCTCTGTGAGATCTTCTTCCGCAGCAAGCCCTTCCGCAACGGCAAGGGCGGCTCCATGCATGCCCGTCCTGCCGCCGCCTCGTATGCCATAGGCCAAGGATATCACATAGGCCGCATTGGCAACGCGGCACAGCGGGTGGGGATTGCTGAGGGCGGCCTCGTCCATGGCCTGGGCGGCAAGACTGCGGACAGCTTCATCTTTCATGAGAAGGCCAAGGCTGGGAGCGGCTCCGTCGTCGCAGGGGAGAGAAGCATCCGGGATATTGCGGGCGCCGAATACGCCCAGGGGGCTCACACGCATGAGCGCGCTGTTGGACTGGCTTCTGGCGTCCACCTTGCCGTGCATGGCGCGGAACACGGAATGGGCGAAGTCCACGGGGCGGCTCTTCAGCCAAGCCTTGTAGGCTTCCAGCACCTTCGCAGCGTCGAAGCCGCCATCCTGCGCCAGAGTTCTGGCCAGAGCCAGAGCCATTTCGGAGTCGTCCGTAGGCTGTCCGGGCACAGTGCCGTAAAGGGCTGAACCTTCCAGTTCGTCCAGGCCGGACGGGTAGAGAGCGCGCACGGTGGCGGCATCCTTGAATTCCACCTGGCTGCCCAGGGAATCGCCAGCTATCTGCCCAAGCAGGCAGCCCCAGGCGCGGCGTATGAGAGAAGCGTCTTTTTCCATGTTTCCCAGTCCTATCGTATCTTGGCTTCCTGAGCGGCCTTCTGCTCGTAGAGGGGGAAATCCTTCACTCTTGCAGAAAGGGTGAGGAACGTTGCCGATTCGGGCTCCATGGGGATAGCGTTCCCCTCCAGCCACACAGCTTCGAGTTCATCGCCGCCCTTCACATCCTGCATGACCCATTTGCTCTGCACGAGGCGTTCGCTGTTCAGCAGGCTCTGCTTCCACTGGCTTTCCGCAGTGAGCTTGCTGTCCGTGGCAAGATCCTCGTCAAAAACGGCGGGGCCTCCGAAAAGCTTGGTCAGCCTGTCCACGGTAGCGGCAAAGAGCTTGCGGGTCTCCGTGCCCTCATCGCTGTAGTCGGCGCGGCTGAAGGCGGTGATGCGCACCACCTTTCCATCATACGCCGTAAGCGCGTAGCCGGGGAATCCGGCATCGGGCTGGGGAGGGACCACCTTATACATCTTCATCTTGCCCTGTTCGGCAAGCACTTCCTTGCCTATGTCATACTTGGAGGCAGGAGCTCCGAATTCTATGCCGAAAAGTTCCGCCGCCTGAGCAGGCAGAGCGCAGAGCAGCGTCAATGCGGCGGCCGCAAGTACTTTTTTCATATCTTTTCTCCGAATCGTTTACTGCTGCGAGGCTGAAGCTGGCGCAGCCGTCCCTTCTTCCTGCTCCGACTCGTGCAGGCGGGCCGCTTCGCTGAGTTCCGCATAATCCGGGCTCTCGAGGTACAGGGTGCAGTAGGAAGCCTGCCTGCCCTCTTCGTCTTCCGTTCCGGCAAGGAACACATACACTGCGCCAAGGCCGTCTTCCTTTTTCTCAAGGAAATCCCATTCAAGGACTTCAAGGCCGCCTTCGTCCACGAGATGCGCCAGAAGCTCGTCCCCGGCATCGGCTATCTCGCCCATGGAGAGCGAAGGAGTGCCGTAGCGGGCAATGAGCTCCTGCTGAAGGCTGTCCAGAACGGCCAATGAGGCTTCCGCCACAGGAGTCCTGTCGTCGGCGGAAGAGGCCATGATGCGAATGATGCGCCCGTTATGCGTATCCACCGCATAGGTATCGAAACGCGCATCGGCCTGCGGAGGCATGAGTTCGTACATCTGCAGTTCATGCCGGATGAAAACGGCTTCGGCCTCAGGGGCGTAGGTGCGGATGTGTTCTCCAAGCTCTATGCCGAAGGCGCCGGCAGCATGGGCCGAGGTTCCGGCGAGGAGCAGGGATGCGGCAAGGACTGCAGTGCGGATGGATTTCATCGTCGACCTCTTGGGGGTAGCGGGACAGGTGAAGCAAAATTAAGCGTTAGAGGAGGATTTGTCCAGCACCGCTTGTCATTCTGCAAAAGGGAGTATAGGTATTCCTCATGTTCCATACGATCATTGAGGAATGATGCACCCTATGCGCAAACCCGAACTCCTTGCTCCGGCCGGCGGGCGCGAACAGCTGGAAGCCGCCCTGCTCTACGGCGCCGACGCCGTCTACCTTGGCGGCAGCACGCTCTCTCTCCGGGCCAAATGCCGCGGCTTCGACGAAAAAGCCCTGAAGGACGCCGTGGCCCTTGTCCACAAGGCCGGGAAGCGCATCTACTACTGCCTGAACGCCATGCCCGGCGACGAACATCTCCCCTCCGTGGAACAGCAGCTTGAAGCCCTGCCCGAACTCGGCGTGGACGGACTCATCGCCGCCGACCCCGGCGTCATTCACCTTTCCCGCAGGCTCTGCCCGTCCGTTGAGCTTCACCTCTCCACGCAGGCCCATTCCATGAACTCTGCCGCCGTAGCCTTCTGGCGCGAGGCAGGGGCGAAGCGCATCAATCTGGCAAGAGAGCTGGGCCGCGATGCCATGGAACGCATCATAAAAAATTTCCCCGACATGGACTTCGAGGTATTCGTGCATGGGGCCATGTGCCTTTCCCTTTCCGGGCACTGCCTCATCTCCGAGTGGGCCAACCGCCGCCATGCCAACCTCGGCCTCTGCACCCAGCCCTGCCGCTTCGAATACCGCGGCATGCGGCTCATTGTGGAAGAGGAGATACGGAAGGACGGCCCCTTCCTTGAAGTGGAACAGGGGGAAGACTTCAGCGCCTTCTGGGCCCCCATGGATCTCTGCCTCATAAGCCGGCTGGGCGAAATCGCCGCCATGGGGCCTGCCGCGCTCAAAATCGAAGGCCGCACCAAAAGCGGCGGCTATGTCGCTCAGGTGACGGACGTGTACCGCACTGCACTCGACCGGGCGGCCGCCCCGCCTGCTTCTTTCGGCGGCGGGACAGAAGAGCTCGTCCATGAACTTTTCCATACCGCCTCTCGCCCCCTCTGTTCCGGCTTCTATCTGCCGGAACGCGAGGTGCAGGCCGTGCCAGAGGGTTTCCGGGCTCGCCCCGTGGTGGCCCGCGTGCTCGGCCCGGCCGAAAGCGGCGGCTGGAAGGTTCAGGTGCGCTCTCCCTGGGAAAGCACGCAGGAGGCCTCCCTGCTCCTGCCCGGCATGAAGCGGCCTCTTCTCAAGGCGGGAAGCTACACCCTTGAAAACCACAGGGGCGAAAAGGCTGAAAGGCTCAACCCCGGCATGGAGGGCGTGCTCCATTGCGAGTGCGAAACTCTGCCTGCCGGCATCTACATCCGCGCTTAGTCGCATCATTTGGAGCGGTTATGAAAGATATGTTTTCCGTGCTTGCCGGGGGGCTCCTCGGCTCCGCCGCAGTATTCCCTGAACTTCTGGGCATACTCGAAGATGTCTGCGTCATGGCTGGACGCGTCGAAGCCTGTGCCAAACCCGGTCGCGTGGCCGTCATCGGCTCCGGCCCTGCAGGGCTTGCCGCCGCCTCCGTCCTTCGGCGCAGCGGGCACAGCGTCGACGTGTTCGAAGCCGCCCCCGTGGTAGGCTTCACCTTCCTCAACGCTCCCGCCATCGAATCCAGCTCCGACGCCCCTGAATCTTTCGCAACCGCCTCCGCCGAAGCTCTCGAAGCGGCCGTGACCTTCCTCGAACGTTCCGGCATAGTCTTCCGTACTTCCGCCCCTAAGGGGCAGGCGGAACTCGAAGCCATGCTCCAGAGCTACGATGCCGTCATCTGTGCCTGCGGAAAGGCCGCGGTGCTCCCTGCGGACGCCTCCGGATGCGTTCAGGGCAAGCTCTTCGCCGCGGGCACCTGTGTCAAGAACCAGAAGGTGATGACAGCCGTGCAGGCTGCGGAAGCCGGCAGGAAGACGGCCTCTTCCGTATGCGCCATGCTCGCCGGGAATTGAGCTGAAGGGCGGCCTCTGCCGGGGCCGCCTTTTTCTTCATGCCAGTTTCGAGGCAGAGTACGACGCTTCAAACTCCAGCGCAACGGCCGCGAGCTCCGGGGGAAGGTAGCCCAACGCGGCTTCCCGCAACGCCTTCGGCATGCCGTAGAAGGCTTCTGCCATGCTGCCTGCCATTGCGCCTATGGTATCGCTGTCGCCGCCAAGCGAAACCGCATTGCGCACGGCATCTTCAAAGCTCACGGACTCGAGAAAGGCTTCTACCGCCTGCGGGACCGAGCCCTGGCAGCTTACGTCGAAGCCGTAGGCGGGGCGCACTTCGTCCAGCGTGAAGTCCAGCGGATAATAGCGCGCTTCAATATGCCTGCGTATGTCCTCCAGCCCTGCGCCCTGCCTCGCCAGCCATATGGCGGCAGTCACGGCTTCCGCTCCCTTGATGCCCTCAGGGTGGTCGTGCGTTACCTCAGTCACTCGGCGAGCCATGTCGAGGGCGTCTTCCAGCGAATTTGCCGCCCATGCGCATGCGCTCACGCGCATCGCCGCCCCGTTGCCCCAGCTTCCGTACGGGCGCGGCTCTTCTGACATCAGCCAGCGGGAAAAGCTCCCTCCGTAGCACCCTCTGGCCCAGCGGCGGCCGAAAGCCTGCATGCAGCGTATGGCCGCCGGCCCCAGCCTGTCGCGCCTGCCTGCGGCATCCAGTATGGAGCGGGCTACGGCCAGCGTCATCACACTGTCGTCAGTGATGCGGCACTCCGGCGTGAACAGTTCGAAATCCTTGCTTTTCGTATTCTTCCACTCGAAACGAGAACCCGCTATATCTCCAGCGACGGCACCCAGCATGGCAGACTCCTTTTCTGCAAGCATAGCCTTGAGGCTTCGCCCTTGCAAGGCGCAGGGAATGTTGCTACCGTTTAGCAGGCCAACAGGAGGTGCCTATGCGCCGCAAAGAGAGAGAAGTCAGCGAGCCCTTGTTTTTTCAGGAACTTTTCCGCAAATGCGAAGTCCTGGTCCTGTCGTTCCATGATGGAGAATTCCCCTACGCCGTGCCTTTGAGCTTTGTGGAATGCGAAGGGGCTTTGTATATGCACTGTGCCCTTGAAGGGCATAAGCTCGACTGTCTGGCCAAAGACCCGCATGTCCATTTCTCCATTTACGACAGCATCTGCGTAGACAGAAAGGAAGCTACTGTCCGCTACCGCAGCGTGTCGGGCACGGGCTTCGCCTCTCTTGTTGACGATGCCGAACTGAAGCGCCGGACCCTTGCTGCCCTGGCCGCCAAGTATGAAAGCGAATGTACCCTGCCAGTGCCCGACGGGATGCTTGCCGCCACTGGCGTCATCAGGGTGGATATCCATTCCATGACCGGCAAGCGCAACGATGTGGATTCTCCCGTGCCGTTCCATCCCTAGCGGAACGGGCAGAGATAGCGAGGAGCATGCTATGCGTCGAAAAGACAGAGAAGTCACCGCCCCGGCCTTTTTCAAGGATGTTTTCGAAAAGAGCGAAATGCTCACTGTGGCCTTCAACGACGGCGAGTACCCGTACAGCGTTCCGCTCAATTTCGTTGAGCTCGACGGCGCGCTTTACTTCCACTGTGCGCCCGAAGGCCGCAAGCTTGACTGCATGGCGCGCGACCCGCACGTCCATTTCACCATCTACGACAACGTTGCCGTGGAAAAGGTGAAGGCCACCGCGTATTTTCGCAGTGTTTTCGGCACGGGCATAGCCGAGATCGTGGAAGATGAAGCCTGCCGCATGGCCGTATTCCGCGCCATCATGCGCAAGTACACGGGGAGCGAGGACATCCCCGAATACAAAAAGCCCGGCAAGGCCCTCATAGTAAAAATAGCTGTGACTTCCCTGTCCGGCAAAGAGCACGCCCCGCACTGACGCTTGGATGAAATAAAGACGCTGACATTTCTGCCGGCGTCTTTTTTTGGGCTATGTGCGCTCCGAAAGGGCCTGCATCAGACCTCGTATCTGCTCGCGGAGAGCCCTGCCCTCCTCTGTTTCGGCAACGCCGCCCCGAGCTTCGAAGGCTGGAGAAAAAGCGTTGGCGAAGACTTCGGGCTTATTGAGCACACGAAGATCGAGATACACGCAGCACTGGCGCAGATGGTACTGAGCCCGGGAGCTTCCCATGCCGCCGGCCGCGCCCATCATGGCGCAGGTCTTTCCAGCGAGCAGGCTGTCTTTTTCTTTGGACAGCCAGTCCAGCGCATTTTTTATCGCCGGAGCATAGGAATAGTTGTACTCGGCTACGGCCAGCACAAGGCCATCGGCCTCGCGCACCTTGTCTGCCAGGAATTTCACGCTGTCGGGCTTGGGCATGTCTTCCCGATAAAGCGGCATGCTGGTGATATCGACGATTTCAAGGACGCTCCCTTCCGGCATGACTTCCGATGCGCAGCGGAGCATGCCCATGTTTCTGGAATTCTTTCTCAAGCTGCCGCAGATGCCGACATATTTTTTCTCAAACATAATTCCTCCTTTTTCCATAACAGGAATTATACCTGATAACGTACAGTCTGCAAGCTGAGAGAAAAAAGAGACAAGTGATAATCAGAAAACGTTGGCAGCCTTTCTTCGGCGCACTCTCCGGCTTCAAGCTCTCCCGGTCGTCTGGGCTGGCAAGGGCAAATGCTTTCTGATTTTACCAGAATTTTACAAAAACATCCCTTTCGATTTTACAATGCCGGGCTACAGCTTCCTTCATGGCAATCCATCATCCTTCAGGAGTTTGAACCATGAAAAGAAGCTTTCCCGCCCTTGTTCTGGCCGCCCTCGTGGCCTTCGCCGCCCCTGCCCATGCCAAGCCCCTTTCCGGCACGGTTTCCACCGACGGCTCCACCTCCATGGAAAAGGTCATCGGCTCCCTCGGCGAAGCCTTCGAAAATGAACATCGCAAGGTGAAGTTCACCTACAATCCCACCGGTTCCGGCGCTGGCATTGCCGCCGTCAAGGAAGGGCGCTGCGACATCGGCCTTGCCAGCAGGGCCCTCAAGGAAAAAGAGAAAAGCTCCGGCCTCAAGGCCACCGTGCTCGCCTACGACGGCATAGCCCTCATCGTGAATCCCAAGAACCCGGTCAAGGATCTCAGCCTTGCCGACATTGCGAAGATTTACACCGGCGAAGTCGCCAACTGGAAGGAAGTCGGCGGCCAAGATTCCGCCATCGTACTCATAGGCCGCGAAGCTGGCAGCGGCACGCGTGACGGCTTCGAGTCCGTCACCAAGACCAAGGACGCCTGCAAGTATCGCCAGGAGCTCACGTCCACGGGCGACGTCATCACCACGGTTTCCCAGAACCCCGCCGCCATCGGCTACGCCTCCCTCGCGTCTGTGAAGAAGAGCGTGCGCGCCCTCACTGTGGATGGCGTCGCCCCCTCCGAAGAAAGCGTGAAGGACGGCTCCTACAAGGTTCAGCGTCCCTTCGTTCTCGTCACCGTGGAAGGAAAGGAGCTTGCTCCGGCCGCCAAGGGCTTCTTCGACTACATCACCTCTCCCGCCGCTTCCCGCATCATTTCCGCCGCGGGCGCTGTTGCGGCCCATTGATCCCGGAAAACGGCGTTCCGTGAAGAGGAGAAGCGGAACGCCGGGAGAACCGCACTCCTTCCGGCTGGGGCGGCGACCTTGCGCCGCCGCTCCTCTCCTCCATCTTTTTCCGCTGCAGACTGTCTGATATGAATACGCAAAGGACACTGGAACATCTCATCTACGGCCTTTTCCTCCTGCTGGGACTGGTGGCCGTGGGATGCGTTCTGCTCATTACGGCCTATCTCGTCTTTTCCGGCCTTCCTGCCATACGGGAAATAGGACTGGTCGATTTCCTTTTTGGCGACACATGGGCCTCCACGGCTTCGGAACCGCGATTCGGCATCCTTCCCTTCATCCTGACCAGCATCTGGGGAACGGCAGGAGCCATTGCCCTGGGCGTTCCCGTGGGCTTTTTCACGGCAGTATGGCTGGCGAAAATGGCGTCGCCCCGCGTGCGCTCCATCATGGAATCGGCTGTCAGCCTTCTGGCGGGCATCCCGTCCGTGGTGTACGGCCTCGTGGGCATGCTCGTCCTCGTTCCGGGCATACGCACCTTCTTCGACGTGCCGGACGGCGCGAGCCTGCTGGCCGCCATCCTCGTTCTGGCGGTCATGATACTGCCTTCCATCATCAAGGTATCCATGACGGCATTGCAGGCCGTGCCGCAGGAATACGAAGACGCCTCTCTAGCCCTCGGAGCCACGCCGATCGAAACGTATTTCCGCGTATCCGTGCCGGCCGCAAAGAGCGGCATCGCCGCTTCCGTCGTGCTGGGCGTAGGCCGCGCCATTGGCGAGGCTATGGCCGTGATGATGGTTTCGGGCAACGTGGCCAATATGCCTTCGCTTTTTGAAAGCGTGCGCTTCCTCACCTCTGCCGTGGTGAGCGAGATGTCCTATTCCAGCGGACTCCAGCGCGAAGCCCTTTTCTCCATCGCGCTCGTGCTGTTCTTTTTCATCCTGCTGATAACCGCTTCGCTCAACTTTTTCCTCAAGCGCGGAAAGGAGGCGTGATGCTCAGCCAGAAGCTTTCCCCGCGGCGGCGCGGCTACGCGGCGTTCATGCGGATTCTCATGGCTATGGCCGCGCTGAGCACAGCCGCGCTTGTCGCTTTCCTGCTGGCGTATGTGCTGGGAAAAGGCATCCCCCATCTCTCGTGGGAACTTCTCAGCACCAAGCCCAGCTACCTTACGGAACGCATCGGCATCCTGCCGGATATCCTGAACACTCTGTACATCGTTGCGGCGGCTTTGGGGATCACCCTTCCCCTCGGCGTCGGGGCGGCCGTCTATCTTACGGAATACGCAGAGAACAAGCGGCTCGTGTCTGCTATCGAGCTGGCCGCCGAAACATTGTCGGGCATTCCTTCCATCATCTACGGCCTCGTGGGCATGCTCTTTTTCTGCCAGTTCATGAGCATGAAGACCTCCCTGCTTGCGGGCGCGCTTACGCTTGTCATCATGAACCTGCCCACCATGATGCGCACCACGCAGGAAAGCCTGAAGACCGTGCCCCAGAGCTACCGCGAAGGCGCGTTCGGCCTTGGCGCGGGCAAATGGCGCGTGATACGCACCGTGGTGCTCCCCGGCTGTGTGGACGGCATACTCACGGGATGCATCCTTTCCGTGGGGCGCATCATCGGGGAATCGGCCGCCCTTCTTTTTACTGCCGGCTTCGCCCACTCGCTCAACGGCTTCCTGGAAGGACTGAACAGCGCAGGAGCTACGCTCACGGTCGCGCTCTATGTCTACGCGAAGGAACAGGGGGAATTCGACGTGGCTTTCGCCATTGCCGCCATCCTTATGCTTCTGGCTCTTGCCATAGACCTGGCCACCGCCCTTGTTGGCAGATATTTCAAACATCGGAGGAACACATGAGCGATATCATCGCCGCCCGTGATCTCTGTTTATGGTACGGCCCTTCGCAGGCTCTCAAGAATATCGACATCAGCATTCCCGAAAAGCGCATCACGGCCTTCATCGGGCCTTCCGGATGCGGAAAGTCCACCTTTCTGAAAACGCTGAACCGCATGAACGACCTCATCCCTTCAGTACGCATCACCGGGCTGGTGGCATACAAAGGGCAGGACATCTACGCGCCAGAGGTGGACGTGAACGCCCTGCGCCGCGAGGTGGGCATGGTGTTCCAGAAGCCCAACCCCTTCCCCATGAGCATTTACGACAATATCGCCTACGGCCCGCGCACGCATGGCGTGACCAGCCGTGCCCGCCTCGATGAGATAGTGGAACGCTCCCTGCGCGATGCCGCCATCTGGGACGAAGTGAAGGACAGGCTCAAGAAGAACGCCCTCGGCCTTTCCGGCGGCCAGCAGCAGAGGCTCTGCATAGCCCGCGC
>JAFQPD010000047.1 GCA_017411945.1 Mailhella sp. | reverse complement strand
GCCTCGCGGCAGAGGGCGCGTGGCGGTGGTCTCCGCAGGAACGGCAGACGGTTCCGTCACCTGGGAGGCGGCGCGAACGCTCCAGTACCTCGGCATAGAGCATCGCGTATTCGAAGACTGCGGCGTGGCCGGGCTGTGGCGGCTGACCGAGAGGCTGGGCGAGATCAACAGTTTCGACGTCGTCATCGTGGTCGCGGGGCTGGATGCCGCACTCGCCAGCGTGCTGGGCGGCCTCACGTCCAAGCCCGTGTTCGGTGTTCCCACGTCCGTGGGCTATGGCGCGGCGCGGGGAGGGCAGGCGGCCCTTTCCAGTATGCTCTGCAGCTGTGCTCCCGGGGTAGGCATCCTTAATATCGATAACGGCTATGGCGCGGCATGCGCCGCGGCAAGGGTAGTGAACGTAGTATGAGCAAGAAACACGACTGTCACGAACATGTGCACTCCCACGGGCACAAGCACGAACATCCTCACGCGCATTGCCACTCCCACGGGCACAAGCACGAACATCCTCACGCGCACTGCCATTCGCACGGGCACAGGCATACTCACGGCAAGGCGCTCACCATCCGTGCTCATTCCGGCCTTTCCGGCGACATCATGCTCGCCGGCCTCATGCGCATGACGGAGATTTCCGCCGAAGATTTCGAAGCCCGCCTTGCCTCCCTCATGCCGGAGCTTGCCGGGAGCGTGAAGCTCGTGCGCCGCGAGGTGAACCACATAGGCGGCTGGCATGCCAGCGTGGAGCTGCCCCATCAGCACGAGCACCGCACCCTGCGCGATATCCTTGCCATCATCGAGAAAAGCGGCCTGAGCGAACGGGGCAGGGAGCTTTCCGCCGCCACGTTCACCCTGCTGGCCCGCGCTGAAGCCGCTGTTCACGGCAAGTCGCCGGAAGACGTGCATTTCCACGAGGTCGGCGCTCTGGACAGCGTCCTCGATATCTGCATGGCCTGCGAGCTCTTCGCCATGCTTGCTCCCGAACGCTTCGTGGTGAGCCCTCTGCCCGTGGCCGACGGGCATGTGCATTGCGCACACGGCATCATCCCCGTTCCTGCCCCTGCCGTGCTCGAACTCATGGAAGGGGTTCCCGTGCGGCCCTTCCCGGCACAGGGCGAAACCGTGACCCCCACGGCTATGGCACTGCTCAAATCCCTTGGCGCGGAGTTCGGGCCGTGGCCCTCCATGCGCGTGGAAAAGCGTGCCCTCGCCTACGGCACCAAAATTTTCGAAGGCGCTCCCAACGGTGCGCTTTTCGCCTTCGGCAGACTCGAACACGACTAGCCTGCCCCTTGGCCCTGAAAGTAGCGAAAATTGACAAAAGAGGGCTATTGTGCTTTCTTTATCATGGCTTTAAAAGGTGAGGCACTCTGCGGATATGCATGAGATGCTTCTGCAACAGCTCTTTATCTTATTTTCGGAAGGAGAAGCTCATGGCCCTGTTCACCCGCGAAGAAGCTCTCGAATATCATCGCTCCCCCCGTCGCGGCAAACTGGAAGTTATTCCGATAAAGCCCTGCGAAACCCAGAAAGACCTCACTCTCGCCTATTCCCCCGGCGTGGCTGAGGCCTGCAACGCCATCGCTGAAGACAAGAAGCTCGTCAGCGAATATACCGGCCGTTCCAACCTCGTGGCTGTCGTGTCCGACGGTACCGCCGTTCTCGGCCTCGGCAACATCGGCCCCGAAGCGGGCAAGCCCGTCATGGAAGGCAAGGGCGTGCTCTTCAAGGTCTTCGCCGACGTGGACGTGTACGACCTCTGCCTGAAGACCTCCGCTCCCGGTCAGCTCATCGGCGTGGTGGAAGCTCTGGAACCCACCTTCGGCGGCATCAACCTCGAAGACATCAAGGCCCCGGAATGCTTCATCATCGAAGAAGCGCTCAAGGCCTCCATGAACATCCCCGTCTTCCATGACGACCAGCACGGCACCGCCATCATTTCCGGCGCGGCCCTCCTGAACGCCTGCGAGCTCACCGGCCGCAAGATCGAAGACGTGCGCGTGGTCGTGGTGGGCGCCGGTGCCGCCGGCATCGCCTGTTCCCGCTTCTACATGGAACTGGGCGTGCGCCGTGAGAACATCTGCATGTTCGACTCCCGCGGCCTCATCCACGAAGGCCGCAAGGGCCTGAACCGCTATAAGAAGATGTTCGCCCAGAAGGAAGACCTCGGCGACCTCGCCGCCTGCCTCAAGGGCGCGGACGTGTTCCTCGGCCTCTCCAAGGGCAACCTTCTCACCAAGGAAATGGTGAAGTCCATGGCTCCGAAGCCCATCCTCTTCGCCATGGCCAACCCTGTTCCCGAAATCCCCTATGCCGACGCCAAGGACGCCGTGCCGGACTGCATCATGGGCACGGGCCGTTCCGACTACCCCAACCAGATCAACAACGTGGCCGGCTTCCCCTACATCTTCCGCGGCGCACTCGACGTGGAAGCGACCGAGATCAACGAAGACATGAAGCTCGCCGCCGCCTACGCCCTTGCCAAGCTGGCGAAGGAAGAGGCTCCTGCCGAAGTGTGCGAAGCCTACGGCGTGGAAAGCCTCTCCTACGGCATCGACTACATCCTGCCCAAGCCTCTCGACCCGCGCATCCTCACCTGGGTGACCCCCGCCGTGGCCAAGGCCGCCATGGAGACCGGCGTGGCCCGCAAGCCCATTGCCGACCTCGACGCCTATGCCGAATCCCTGAAGAAGCGTGTGGCTGATTCTCAGGCCCGCATCAAGACCTTCATGCAGGACTACTACAAGTAAGCCCGGCGTGAGCTGAACTGAAGAACGAAGGCCCTTCCGTATGCCGGAGGGGCCTTTTCTTTTACGCAGAAGCACTGTTGAAAAGGAGGAAAAGCGGCTGGGGCGTGTACGAGCGTAGTACTGGCACATAAGAGCGATGCAGGCTCTTGTAACGAAAGGGAAATATGTATATTCTCAAGCAAAACTTTCTTCCAAGGAGTCTGTATGCACGCCATAGAAAAGATCATGGCCCGTGCCGCGGGGCTTCCGCAGGTGCGCACCGGCGAGATAGTGAACTGCCGTGTCGACAGGGCCGGCATCAACGACCTCTACCTTCAGACCAAACGCTCCTTCCTTGAAATGGGCGGCTCCAAAGTCCATACGCCGGAAGGCGTGGTCATGTTCCTCGACCACTACGCTCCTGCCTCCACCGTGAGTCAGGCTGCCGTGCAGAAGGAATTCCGTGAATTCTGCGCCGAGCAGGGCATAGACAAGCTCATGGACGTGAACCGCGGCGTCTGCCATCAGGTGCTGCTGGATTCCGGCAACTCCCGCCCGGGCATGGTCATCGTCATCACGGACTCGCATACCACCACCCACGGCGCCGTGGGCGCTTTCGGCACCGGCGTGGGCGCTACCGACCTCGCCACCATCCTGCTCACCGGCAAGCTCTGGTTCCGCGTGCCGGAAATTATCCGCTTCACTCTGAACGGAGCCATGCCCAAGGGCGTGTACGCCAAGGACGTCATCCTCAAGATCCTGGGCGAGCTCAAGGCCGACTATGCCGTATACAAGGCCGTGGAGTTCACCGGCCCGGCCATTGCCGCCATGTCCATGTCCGAACGGCTCTGCCTCTGCAACATGACCACCGAAATGGGCGCGAAAGCCGCCTATATCCAGCCGGACGAGACCACCTTCGCCTACCTCGCCGCGCGCGGCGTGGATGTGGACCCTGCCGACGTCTTCACTACCGACCCTGACTTCGTCTACGCCGCCGAGCATACGTACGACGTCTCCTCCTTCGAGCCGCAGGTGGCAGCACCCTTCAGCGTAGACAACGTGGCCGACCTTTCCGCCCATGCCGGCAAGCGCATCGATCAGGCCTACATCGGTGCCTGCACCGGCGGCCGCCTCGAAGATATCGCCGAAGCCGCCCGCATCGTGAAGGGCCGGAAGATAGCCCGCCACACCCGCTTCATCATTTCCCCGGCCTCTCGCGAGACCCTGCTCGACGCCATAGCCGCAGGCTATATCACCGACCTCGTGGAAGCCGGTGCCACGCTGGTCACGCCCGGCTGTGCGGCCTGCCTCGGCATACACGAAGGCCTCATCGCCGAAGGGGAGCGCTGCATCTCCTCCACGAACCGCAATTTCCCGGGCCGCATGGGCCATGTGAAGGGCGAGATCTTCCTCGCCTCCCCCGCCGCCGTGGCCGCCTCGGCCGTAGCCGGTGAAATAGCCGACCCCCGCCAGTACGGCGTCTAGCCCCTCAGCTCAAAGCCCCACGAGGAAAGACATGGATACCATCCTTAAAGGAAAGGCGTTCGTTTACGGCGCCAATATCGATACCGACCAGATCTATCCCGCCCCTCTGCTGACCATCACCGATGCCGACAAGGTGGGCCAGCACGCCATGGAAGGCGTGGACCCCGCCTTCGTGCAGGAATGTCAGCCCGGCGACATGATAGTGGCCTCCACCAACTTCGGCTGCGGTTCCAGCCGCGAACACGCCGCTGTGACCCTGAAGGCCGCCGGGGTGAGCGCCGTCATCGCCGCGTCCTTCGGGCGCATCTTCTACCGCAACGCCATCAACCTCGGCCTGCTGGCCATAGTCTGCAAGGATATCCACGGCCATGTGAAGCGCGGCGACAGGCTCAGCCTCGATGTCGCCACCTCCACCATCGTCAACGAGAGCACCGGCGAGACCTTCCAGGCCGAACCGCTCTCCGAATACATGATGGATATCATCCGCCACGGCGGCATCAAGCCCATGATGCGCGCCATGGCAGGAAAGATTTAATCCAGACGTATCGAATCCTTAGCACATCTGTATGTCTACTTGTGCTTTATGCATAACCCTTCAAATTATCTTTACTTGATTGACATACAATTTCAAACGTGCCATAGTTCGTTCTAACTCGTAGTAGCGGCATAGTTCCTGCTTCCTCGTGGAAGTGCAGGGCATGTTCATAGATGTCGCCGATAACCTGAAACGCTTTAGGAGTGAATCATGCTGATCAAAAAGCTTCTGCTCGCCCTCGCCGCGGTGTCGTTCCTCGTCGCCCCCGCCTCTGCCGCAGATTTCCCCAGTGCGCCCGTCACATACATGATCCCCTTCAATGCAGGCGGTGAATCCGACATCTTCGCCCGCGCTCAGCAGCCCCTGCTCGAAAAAGCTCTGGGCCAGAGCGTGGTCATCACCTATCTCGTGGGCGGCGGCGGTGCCGTGGGCTGGAAGGAACTCATCCGCAACAAGCCCGACGGCTACTACACCGCCGGTTTCAACCTGCCCCACGTCATCCTCCAGCCCCTGCAGCGCAAGAAGGCCGGCTACACCACCGACCAGATCAAGCCCGTCATGCTGTTCATGTCCACCCCGAACGCCCTCGTCGTTCCCAAGGACAGCCCCTATAAGACCCTCGACGACCTCCTGAAGGCCGCCAAGGAAAAGCCCGGCTCCGTCGTGCTCGGCGGCTCCGGCAGCCAGACCGCCAACCATCTCGGCGTCGTTCGCCTGAACAAGATGGCCGGCGTGAACATCTCCTACATCCCCGGCACCGGCACCGGCGACATGATCTCCGCTCTGCTCGGCAAGCATGTGAACGGCCTCATGACCTATACCACCGTGGCCAAGAACTACGCCAACGACGTGCGCACCCTTGCCGTCGCCACCCCTGAACGCCTTGCCGTTCTGCCCGACGTGCCCACCTTCCGTGAACTCGGCTACGACCTCCTCGAAGGCGCCTACCGCGGCCTCGCCGTTCCTCCCGGCACCCCCGACGACGTTGTGCAGAAGCTGTACGAAGCCTGCAAGCAGGTGAACAACGATCCTGAATTCAAGCAGAAGATGGACAACATGGGCTTCTTCCTCGTGGATATGGACCCTGCCGAATCCGTGAAGTTCATCAACGAGCTGACCCCCATCTACAAGGGCATCCTTGAAGAACTGAAGAAGTAATCCCTTTCGCCGCACGGCACTGGTCTATTAAGGCTAGTGCCGTGTTTCGTTTCATCCCCCGCTTTTTCGGGAACGCATCACTCCGGGGCGGTCAGCCTCTCCGGAGTGTTCGAACCTCATCAGAGGCTGCTTATGGAACTTATCCTCGGCTCATTCGGCAATGTGCTGACCTTCCAGAATCTGACGTTCATGTTCATCGCCATGACTCTGGGTATGGTTGCCGGCGCCTTGCCCGGCTTCTCGGCCACCATGGCCGTGGCCCTGCTCGTGCCCTTCACTTTCACTATGTCGCCCACGAGCGGCCTGGTGACCATCGGCGCTCTTTACGCCGCTGCCATCTACGGCGGTTCCTTCTCCGCCATCCTCCTGAATACTCCGGGTACTCCTTCTTCCATCGGTACCTGTTTCGACGGCTACCCCATGGCCAAGAACGGCCGGGGCGAGGAAGCCCTCTATACCGCCTCTTTCGCTTCCGGCATCGGCGGCATCATCGGCACCATCATCCTCATCGCCTTTGCTCTGCCCCTGGCTACCTGGTCCCTGCAGTTCGGCCCGCCTGAATTCTTCTGGACCGCCATCTTCGGCCTGACCATCATCTCCTCCCTTTCCACCAAGTCCGTGCTCAAGGGCTTCACCGCCGGCTTCATCGGCGTGGTGATAGGCATGATAGGCCTTTCGCCCATCGGCGGCGACGTGCGCTTCGACTTCGGCATTTCCAACCTGCAGGGCGGCGTGGAAATGGTCTCCGTGCTCATCGGCTTCTTCTGCATCCCTGAAATGCTGAAGCTGGCCTCCAACCCCCGTCAGGAACACATGAAGGTCGGCACCATCTCCGGCAGCCGCGAGTCCATCGTCAAGGCCTTCTGGAACGTGTTCGCCCACTGGGGCAACATCATCCGTTCGTCCGTTCTCGGTGCGCTGGTCGGCATCCTTCCCGGTGCGGGCGGCAACATCGCCAACCTCGTGGCCTATAACGAAGCCAAGCGCGCTGCCAAGGATCCCGAAACCTTCGGCAAGGGCAATCCTCAGGGCGTGGTGGCTACCGAAACCGCCAACAACGCCGTGGTGGAATCTGCCATGGTGCCTCTGCTGGCGCTCGGCATCCCCGGTTCCCCGCCTGCGGCCATCATCTACGGCGCTCTGCTCCTGCAGGGCATCAACCCCGGCCCCGAACTCTTCACCAAGAACGCCGAGATCACCTACGCCTTCATGACCTCGTTCTTCGTCGTGAACATCTTCATGGTCATCATCGGCATCATGGCGGGCAAGTACATCTTCAAGTTCGTCACCAGCATCCCCACCCGTGTGCTCATCCCCAGCATCCTTTTGCTGACCATCGTGGGCTCCTTCGCCATCCGCAACAACATCATGGACACTATCCTGATGCTGGGCAGCGGCCTGCTGGGCTATATCCTCAACGAACTGGACTTCGACTCCGGCGCTCTGGTGCTGGGCCTCATCCTCGGCCCCATCGCGGAAAAGGGCTTCGTGCAGGGCATCATCCTGGGCAATCAGATATCCACCGAAACGCCGTGGATCATCTTCTTCACCCGCCCCATCTGCCTCGTGCTCATCGCCATGTCCCTCCTTTCCGCCTGCTGGCCCCTGTTCCAGGCCTATCGCCGTAAGAAGAAGGCCGCAGCCGCAGGAGGTGCCGCATGAAGAAGGGTGTGAACGTCGATCTCTGGGCCGGACTCTTCACTCTGGCCGTTACCGGTCTCTTCTGGATGCAGATCCTCGAACGCGACGAGTTCTCCTTCCACAGCCTCATCTACCCCGACCGCATCCTGCCCATTCTCGGCATCCTCGGTGCGGTGCTCGTGGTGAAGGGCTTCGTGAGCCCCACGCGCAAGGTCGAGTTCTGCAAGGAACTCAACACCGAACTGGTGTTCACCGCCGTGGTCAGCGCCATCTGGGTGCTTGCCATGGACTACCTCGGCTTCCTGCTCACCAGCACTGTGGCCATGTTCCTCATGCTGTACCGCTTCCAGCCCAAGGAACTGCGCAACGCCAAGAGCCTCATGCAGTTCTGCCTCATCATTTTCGGTGAGCTGGCCTTCATGTGGCTGGTCTTCGTGAACTTTCTGGCCGTTTCTCTGCCGGAAGGTCAGTTCTTCCGCATGATAGGGCTTGCCTGATACGCCAGCCGCACAAACTTCGGGGGAGGTGAACAGCCTCCCCTTTTGCCATGAAAAAAAGGAGACTTACTATGGGTCTGCATTTCGATCTTGCTTACGGAACCGGAACCCTGCCCCTCGACCTGCCCGACGGCCTCGAACCTGTGGTGCTCGTGGCCAACGAACAGCCCGCCCTCCCCGATGCCGTGCAGGCCGTGCGCGACGGACTGAAGAACCCCATCGGCGCCGAGCCGCTGGTCAAACAGCTCAAGGACAAGAAGCCTGAGAAGATCGTGGTCGTGGTGAACGACGAGACCCGCCCCACGCCGTACTACGCCTTCTTCCCGCCGCTGGTCGAAGCCTTCGAGGAGGCCGGCATACGCGACGAGCAGGTGACCTTCGTCATCGCCACCGGCATACACGACCCGCACAGCAAGGAGCTGAACGAGAAGACCTACGGCAAGCACATGACCGACCGCTTCAAGTTCGTCTCCCATATCGCCAAGGACGACGATTCCCTCGTTCACATGGGCCGCTTCGATTCCGGCTATGAGTTCTATGTGAACAAGCTGGCTGTGGAAGCCGACTTCCTCATCACCGTCGGCGTGGTCATGCCTCATTACTTCGCGGGCTTCTCCGGCGGGCGCAAGTCCATACTTCCCGGCCTTGCCGGCTTCCGCACCGTGGAGCAGAACCACGCCCGCATGGTGGAGCTCATGGACAACCTGCCGCCCATACGCCAGAACCCCGTGAGCCTTGAAATGATAGAAGCCGCCCGCATGGTGGGTGTGAACTTCATCATCAACGCCGTGACCGGCAGCAACAAGGAAGTGGTGAAGATAGTAGCTGGCGACCTCGTGGCCGCATGGTACGAAGCCGTGGAGACCTCTTCCTCCATGTTCGAGATACCCTTCGAGAAGCAGGTGGACATCTGTGTGTCCAGCGCCTGCGGCTACCCCCGCGACGTGAACATGTATCAGGCCCAGAAGGCCCTCGACCATGCCGACCGCATCACCCGCGACGGCGGCACCATCATCCTCGTGACGGAAAGCCCCTCCGGCTACGGAGAAGACGTGTTCGAACGCTGGATGCGCGAAGGCATGACCCCGCAGCAGATCATGGACCGCATCCGTACCAACTTCGTCATGGGCGGGCACAAGGCCTACGGCTTTGCCAAGGTCGCCGCGAACAAGAAGTTCATCCTCGTGTCTTCGCTTTCCGCCGAAGACAGCCTGCCCCTCTTCGCCACCAAGGCCGAGAGCGTACAGGCCGCCTTCGACGCCGCTCTGGCTGAAAACCCCGGCGCGACAGTGGCCGTACTGCCTCAGGGAAGCCTGACCCTGCCCGTGCAAGCCACCGCGTAAAATATCCATAAAAGGAGAACGCGACCATATGGCCGCGTTCACTATCAACTGTAGACCGCCTGACAAGGGGCTCCCCTTGTCAGGCGGTCTTTTGAAAGATGATATTCGACATGGACAGGATGTTCATTCCCTTTAGGGTACCGTACCCACATTCATCCGAAGGAATCCACTCACATCTTTTTATTTTGTGAGTATTTTTGTGGGTATTCTGTTTGATATTTGTAAATTAATCATTATTTTTCATAATATTATAAATTTATAAATATTTTCTTCAGAAAGGTTCCTTCCCTCTCCCGAAAACATTTACTGCTCCTGCCAAGCTATATTGCCGCCGCAGAGGGTGAGCAGGCACTGGGCGAAGAGGCGGTCGCCGTCGAAGGGGGTATATTTGCCCTGCGAGAGGAACTTCGAGGGATCGACGGTCCATTCGCGGGAAAGGTCGAACACGGCGAGATCGGCAGGCTGGCCTTCTTCCAGCGGAGTACCGAGGCCGAAGCGGGCGCGAGGCCGTTCGGACATGAGCACCACGAGATCTTCGAGGCTCATGCGGCCGGTCTTGACGAAATGGGTATACATGACGGCGAAGGCCGTTTCGAGGCCGACCACACCCATGGCGCTCTTTTCGAGTCCGCGCTCCTTGGTATCGGCTTCGTGGGGAGCGTGGTCGGTGGCGATCATATCCACAGTGCCGTCGAGTATGCCTTCGATGAGGGCGGCGCGGTCTTCTGCGGCACGGAGCGGAGGATTCATCTTCCAGCGGCCGTGCTCCTGCAGGTCGGCATCGCAGTAAACGAGGTAATGCGGGCCGGTCTCGCAGGTGATGTCCACGCCTTCGGCCTTGGCGCGGCGGATGATGTCCACGCTTTCCTTGGTGGAGATGTGGCAGACATGGTACTTCGCGCCGGTCTCGCGGGCCAGCTCCACGTCGCGGGCTATCTGCCCCCATTCGCTTTCGGAGCAGATGCCCCGGTGGCCATGGGCGCGGGCGTACTCGCCATCGTGGATATAGCCGCCTTTGAGCAGGTCGTTTATCTCGCAGTGGGCGGCAACGATCTTGCCGAGACGCTTGGCTTCGGACATTCCGGCACGCATCATATCGTCATGCTGGACACCGCGCCCGTCATCGGTGAAGCCTGCCACGAAGGGGGCCATATCCTCCATGTCGGAAAGCGTGACGCCCTGCTCCTTCATGGTGATGGTGCCGTAAGGCACGACTCGTATCTTCGCGGTCTCGCGCACGGCCTTGAGCTGGACTTCCAGATGTTCCAGAGTATCCGGCGTGGGGTTCAGGTTCGGCATGGTGCACACGGTAGTGTATCCGCCATGGGCCGCCGCCGCAGAACCGGTGGCTATATTCTCCTTCTGCAGGAAGCCGGGCTCACGAAAATGCACATGGACATCCACGAGGCCGGGAACGATGACGCGGCCCTTCATGTCAAGGTCGGCAAGGCCTTCCTCGGCAGGGATGCCGGCGGCCATGCGTTCGATGACGCCGCCCCGGATGAGCAGGTCGAGCTGTTCGAAGCCGCCCGGGCGGTAGACAGAGGCATTCCTGAGTATGCAGTCCATGCTTTCTCCTTATGGCAAAGCCCGGCATAGCGCCGGGCCGTCGTTTACGCGATAGAACGGAGCACGTCTTCGAGAGTTTCGGTGAAGGCTTCGAGGTCGGCTTCGGGGATATTGAGAGGAGGCAGGAGGCGGAGCGTCTTGCCGTAGGCGAGGTTCAGGATGAAGCCGCGCTCCATGAGCGTGCTCCACACCTTGCGGCACTTCTCGGGTTCCAGGGCCAGTTCCACGCCGATGATCAGGCCGAGGCCGCGCACGTCGGCTATAGTGCCGGGCAGGCGTTCGCCAAGTTCGCGGAAACGGGTGCGGGCACGTTCGCCAACTTCCGCCGCACGTTCCACGAGGCGGTCGCGCTCCATGATCTCCAGAACCTTGAGGCCCACTGCAGTCACGAGGGCACCGCCGCCGAAGGTGGTGGCATGGCTGCCGTAGTCGAAGCCCTGCGCCACTTCTTCCGTGGCATGCAGCGCGCCGAGGGGAAGGCCGTTGGCCATGGCCTTGGCGCTGGTAAAGATATCGGGCTGAAGGCCGAAATGCTGGTAGCCCCACCATTTGCCGCTGCGGCCCATGCCGGCCTGCACTTCATCGCACATGAGCAGTATGCCCTTGTCGCGGCAGATCTGGACTATGCCGTCGGCGTATTCCTGAGAAACGGGGAAGACGCCGCCTTCGCCCTGAATGGATTCGATATGCAGTGCGGCAGTGGTAGGCTTGATGGCGCGCTCGAGAGCGTCAAGGTCGCCCCATTTCACGCGGCCGAAGCCGGGCATCTCAGGCTCGAAGCCTTCGGTGTGCTTGCCCGTGGCGGCGAGTGTGGCAAAGGTGCGGCCGTGGAAGCAGTTCTCAAGGGTGAGTATTTCCCACGCGCTGCGGCCCTTGACCACACGCTGATAGCGGCGGGCCATCTTGAAGGCGGCTTCGTTGCTTTCCGCGCCGGAGTTGCAGAAGAATACGCGGGAAGCGTGGCTGGTGGAAAGGAGCTTCTCGGCATAGTCGAGCTGTTCTTCCTGATAGAAAAGATTGCTCACATGGACGAGCTTCCGGGCCTGTTCGGCCATGACTTCCGCGATCTCTTCGTTGCCGTGGCCGAGGCCGATGACCGCGATGCCGGAGAGCAGGTCGACATATTCCTTGCCGTCCACGTCCCAAAGGCGGGAACCCTTGCCGCGCACGATGCTCAGGGGGTAGCGGGAGTAGGTGCGGCACATCAGCGTCTGTTCACGCTGTTTCAGTCTTTCGAAAGCTTCACTCATCGTACATTCCTGTGTTTGAAAACGCGGCCAGAGCCTTTCGCCGCTGCCCGGCCCCCAATCTGCGCACCTTTGCGCCCTGAGAGCCGGAGAACGATTCATCCTATATCATTAATGAAGCCTCGCCAAGTATGAACATAGTCACATTGCCGGTTGCTTTTTGCAAAAGAGGAGGTAGATTCCACGCATGACCAACGCATTCACCTCCTTACGTCCTCTTGTGCTCGCCTCCGGCTCTCCTCGCCGCCGCGCTTTCCTCGAAGGCATGGGCATCCCTTTCGAAGTCCTGCCTGCCGACTGCCCTGAACCCCGCCCTGTCCCCGGCGAAGATCCGCGCGAATACACGAACCGCTGTGCCGAAGCCAAGGCGCGCCATGTTCTCGCCGCCCTCGCCCATCGCGGCGACAGCCCTGCCGTGCTCTCGGCAGACACTACCGTCATCATCCGCGACGAGCATGGTTCCGATATCCTTGGCAAGCCCCGCGACAAGGCCGAGGCCGTGGCCATGCTTTCCCGCCTTTCGGGACGCACGCATCAGGTGGTCACGGCCTGCTGCCTCGCCATGGACGGCCATGTGGAACGCTTCGACGACGTGACGGACGTGACCTTCGCCCGCTGGCCCCTTCCTCTCATCGAAGCCTATGCCGACAGCGGCGACCCGCTGGACAAGGCCGGAGCCTACGGCATACAGGAGGGCGGAGCCTTCATGGTGCAGGGCATAAGGGGCTCGTGGTCCACAGTCGTGGGCCTGCCGCTCGATCTGGTGCTGGAACGCCTGCTGACAGCGGGCGTACTGAAGCTGAACGAAAAACGCTGACGCCTATGAAAGAACAGATACTCCGCGCCATTGAAAACGTTTGCGCCTCCGGGCCGCTGGTGCACAGCATCACGAATTTCGTGGTGATGAACGTCACCGCCAACGCCCTCCTGGCTGCCCATGCCTCGCCTCTCATGGCCCACGCCGCCGAAGAGATGGACGACCTCACGGATATCGATTCCGTTCTCGTGCTGAACATAGGCACGCTCGATCCCGCATGGCTGGAAAGCATGGAGCTGGCTGGCAAGCTGATGCGCTCCAAAGGCAAGCCCGTCGTGCTCGACCCCGTGGGGGCCGGAGCCTCTCGCCTGCGCACGGAAGCCTCCCTGCGCCTTATGGACATGGTGCGCCCGCAGATAGTGCGCGGCAACGCCTCTGAGATCATGGCTCTCGCCGCCGAGATGCGCCGGACTGAACGCCTGCCTTCCTCTGCAGCTTCTTCCTCCACAAAGGGGGTAGACAGCCTGAACGACAGCCGCGAAGCTGTGGGCTCCGCCAGCTTCCTTGCCGCACGCTTCGGATGCGTGGTGAGCATCAGCGGCGAACGGGATTTCGTCACCGACGGCGAGACCGTGCTCATGGTGGAAGGAGGCTCTCCCCTCATGCCGCTGGTCACGGGCATGGGCTGTTCGGCCTCTGCCGTCACCGGAGCCTATGCCGCCTGCGCCGCTCCCCTCACTGCCGCGGCCGCCGCCATGGCCGTGTTTGCCTCTGCCGGTGAAAAAGCCGGAAAGCTCTCCAAAGGCCCCGGCTCGTTCCTGCCTCGCTTCCTCGATGAGCTCTACGGGGTGGACGCCGAAGATGCGGCGCGGAGAGTGCAGAAGATATGACCTGGGGAAAGGCTGAACGGATGCAGGCTTCAGCCATTCTTCAGAGGCGGGCTTCGTAAGATAAAAGGCATCCCTCGCTCCGGCGGGGATGCCTTTCTGCCTTTTGCGCTTGGACTGAAGACTGGAGATGGGCCTCCTGACGGCTTGGGCGAGGCGCATGGCCGAGGGGGAGCGCGGAACTTGGCAAGCGGGAGGGAATAGGCTATCATGACTCGTTTTTGATACGAGAACACGCCTTTTTACTTGATATACACAAGGAATCCCCATGGTGGAAAACATGACGATGGACGAGGAGCTGAAGATCTCAGCCCCTGAAGATTCCCTCCCTCCCATTTCGCTGGACCGCCTGCCTGAGCATATGCAGGATGCCTGCGCCCGTGCCGGCTGGTCGCGCCTCATGCCTGTGCAGGCCCATGCGCTGCCGTACCTCATGGCTGGCCGCGACATCATGGTGCAGTCCCGCACCGGCAGCGGAAAGACCGGCGCCTATCTCCTGCCTCTCCTTTCCCTGCTCGATTCCGGGGAAAAGAAAGTTCAGGCTCTCATCCTTGCCCCTACTCGCGAGCTTGCCAGCCAGGTGGAGCATGAAGCCCGCGTGCTCTTCGAAGGAACAGGCCTTTCCGTGGCCGCGCTGTATGGCGGCGTGGGCTACGGCCGCCAGCTTGAGGCCCTGCGTTCCGGCGTCCAGCTCATCGTGGGCACGCCAGGCCGCGTGCTCGACCACCTGCTCAAGCGAACGCTTTCCCTCGATGCCCTCAAGGCCCTTATTTTCGATGAAGCCGACCGCATGCTCTCCATCGGCTTCTACCCCGACATGAAGGAGATCCAGCGATACCTGCCGAAGCGCGCCCTCCTTTCCACGCTGTTCTCCGCCACCTATCCCCAGCATGTGCTCAACCTTGCCGGTGAGTTCCTGCGTGACCCGCAGATGCTCAGCCTTTCGCAGGGGCAGGTGCATGTGGCGGCCATACAGCATCTTTTCGTGGAATGCGGCCGCATGGACAAGGACCGCACCCTCGTGCGCCTGATGGAGACAGAGAACCCCACCTCGGCCATCATCTTCTGCAATACCAAGTCCAATGTCCATTACGTCACTGCCGTGCTCAAAGGCTTCGGCTACAATGCCGACGAGCTTTCTGCCGACCTCTCGCAGAACAAGCGCGAAGAAGTGCTCGCCCGCCTGCGCGAGGGCAAGGTGCGCCTGCTCGTGGCTACGGACGTGGCCGCGCGCGGCATCGATATCCCGGCCCTGTCGCACGTTTTCCTGTATGAGCCTCCGGAGGATCGCGAATCTTACATCCATCGCGCCGGCCGTACGGGCCGCGCCGGGGCTGTGGGCACAGTCATCTCTCTTGTGGACATCATGCAGAAGATGGAGCTGACGCGCATTGCCTCCTTCTATAAGATAGACCTCGTCCCCCTGGCCAATCCTACTGATGCCGACGTGGCGCTTGCCGCAGGCCAGCGCATAACGGCCCTGCTCGATGCCCGCCGCCGCGCCTGCACCGGCCTCCAGCTGGAGCGCGCCCGCCGCTATGTTTCTCTGGTGAAGGACGCAGCCCAAAGCGACGATGAAGACCAGCTTCTCCTGCTGGCCCTGCTCATGGATGCCGAGTACCAGCGCAGCCTGGGCATGGAACAGTCCCTTCCCCTGCCCCGCGCCGTGCGTGAAGCCGCAGAGAACCGCCAGTCTTCCAAGAAGAAGAGCCGTGGCGGCGAGGCGGAAGAAGGGGAGGGCGAAGGTCGCCGCTCCCGCCGCAAGCGTTCCCGCAAGGATCGCGGCGACGCGCCTGCTGGAGAGTCTGCTCAGGCTCCTGCCGAATCCTCTCAGGCTGAAGCGGCTCCTGCTGAAGTTTCTCCCGAAGCAGAGCAGAGCGAGGGCGAAGGACGCCGTCGTCGTCCGCGCCGCAGAGGCGGCCGACGTCGTTCCGGCGAAGGCCGTTCCGAAGGCGAAGCCTCTGCCCCTTCCGGCGAAGTGGAATAGTCTTCGAGCTGTCCGGCCTTTGCTGTAAGAATGATCTAACTTTTATCCATAAGGAACTGCCATGCCTCAGTTCGGCGACCTCGTCATCCTTGCTTCCCCTCGCGGCAAGCGTCACATATACCGCCTCGACCCCAATCAGGACATCCATACGCAGGACGGTGTCCTCCGTGCCGCCGACATCGCTGCCGCTGAATTCGGCACCGAAGTCCGCACTGCCAAGAACGTGCCCTTCCGTCTGGAGCAGCCCCAGCTCTTCGATCTTGTCATGGGCATCAAACGCCAGACCCAGATCATGTACCCCAAGGACATGGGCCTCATCTGCTTCAAGCTCGGCGTGGGCAACGGCCGCACCATCCTTGAAGCCGGTTCCGGTTCCGGCGGCTTCACCATCGCGCTTTCGTGGTTCTCCGGCCCCAACGGCCATGTGCATACCTTCGAGGCCCGCGAAGAGTTCCACAAGCTCGCCAAGCGCAACCTCGACTGGGCCGGCGTAGGCCAGAACGTGACCCTGCATCACCGCGACATCTCCAACGGCTTCGGCATCGACGACCCGGAGATCCTCAACGGCCAGAAGGGCGACGCTCTCTTCCTCGATGTGCGCACCCCGTGGGAATACCTCGGCCATGCCCGTGCCGCCCTCAAGCCCGGTGCGCCCATAGCATTCCTCCTGCCCACCGTGGAGCAGGTCTCCGAGCTCATCCACGCGCTCGAGCTGGAACCCTTTGAAGAAACGGAAGTGTGCGAGATCCTCGTGCGCCCCTGGAAGGTCGTGCCCGGCCGCCTGCGCCCCAACGACCGCATGGCCGCCCATACCGCCTTCCTCGTGTTCACCCGCATCCAGGAACGCAGCGCCGACTGGGATGCCCTCATCCCCCTGGGCACCCGTGAACGCAAGCAGGAAGCCGCCCGCCAGGCCCGCCTCGCCGAAGCCCGCGGCGAAGAGTGCGATTACGAAGTGTAAGTTTGATGTTTTCGAGGGAGGGGAGGAACTTTTCCGAAGAAAAGCTTTCTTCCCTCCCTCGAGCTCCCTTCCATCTTCCAAAGACTTTTATCTGAGAGGCCTTCTGGGCTTTTTCTGTTTCTGCGCTATGAATATCACTATCCAGAATCTTTCCAAGTCGTACAACGGGCATGATATTTTCAGCGATTTTTCGCTGGATATTGTGGACGGCATGCGTCTGTGCGTCTGCGGCCCTAACGGCACCGGCAAGTCCACGCTCCTGCGCATGATGGCCGGCGTGGCTTCGCCCGACGGCGGCCGCGTCATCATCCCCCGCGAATGTCGCGTGGGCTATGTGGAGCAGATACTCAGCGAAGATTCCCTCGATGTGCCTCTTCTCGAGTGGGTGCAGGCCGCGCTCCCCGACTGGGGCGATTTCTGGCAGGAATGGGAAAAGGCCCAGGCGGAAGGCGACCAGCAGGCCATGAACCGCCTCATGGCGCGCCAGCACGACCTTGAGACCCGCTACGGCTACAACCCCGAACAGCGTGCGCAGACAGTGCTTTCCGGCCTGGGCTTCTCGAAGCAGAAGTGGCTCCTGCCGCTTCGCCAGCTTTCCGGCGGCTGGCGCGAACGAGCCAAGCTGGCCCGTGTGCTCACCGCTGGCGCCGACGCTCTCCTGCTCGACGAACCTACCAACCATCTCGACCTTGAGGCCGTGGAATGGCTGGAAGAATTCCTCATGGACTTCAAGGGCGTGCTCGTCTTCGTGGCGCACGACCGCGTGTTCATGGACCGCATCGGCTCCCATGTGCTCTATCTTGGCACGTCCAAGCCCATGTTCCGCAAGTGCAGCTACTCCAAGTTCCTTGAACTTCAGGAGGAGATTGAGGAACAGCGCGAGCGCGAAGCCAAGCAGCTGGCCGACGACCTGGCCCACAAGATGGACTTCATACGCCGCTTCAAGGCCAAGGCCACCAAGGCCAGGCAGGCCGGTTCGCGGCAGAAGCAGGCCAAGAAGCTGGAGAAGGAACTGGAGCAGTACAAGCCCGAGCCCAAGCGCAAGGAGCTTTCCTTCAAGTGGCCCGAGGCCGCTCCTTCCGAGAAGGTGGTTCTCTCCACTGCCGAGCTCGCCTTCCAGTTCTCGGATGGAACGGCTCTGTGGCCCGAGCTGACTTTCTCCCTGTTCCGCGGCCAGCGCGTCGGCCTTGTGGGCCACAACGGCTGCGGCAAGTCCACTCTGCTCAAGATACTTGCCGGCAAGCTTGCCCGTACCGGTGGCCGCATGACCATGGGTTCGACCACGCGCATGGGCTACTACAGCCAGAACCAGACAGAGACCCTCGACCTCGGCGGCACTGTGCTTGGTGAAATGCGCCGCCTTTCCGACCCTCGCACCTCGGAAGAGGAACTCATGAGCGTGCTCGGCCTCTTCATGCTCGGACAGGGCTACTTCGACCGCGATATCGCTACGCTGTCCGGCGGCGAGCGGAGCCGTCTCGCTCTCGCTCTTCTCTTCCTGCGCCGCTGCAACTTCCTCGTGCTCGACGAACCCACCAACCACCTCGACCTCGAAAGCCGCGACGCTCTCATCGGCGCGCTGGCCGCCTTCGACGGCACGCTTCTCGTTGTGGCGCACGACAGGCATCTTCTCGCCGAAGCTGTGGACGAGATATGGGAAGTGAGCGACAAGGGCATCACAGTGTATGAAGGGGGCTTCAGCGAATACGATGCCGCCCGCAAGGCCGCAAAAGCCGCTGCGAAGCAGACCTCTGTTCCTGCCGCTCCTGCTCCTGCGGACGGAAAGCTCCCCGCCGGCACCGGCCTTTCCCGAGACGACCTGAAAAAACTGAAGCGCGAACAGGCCGAACAGCGCAATGCTCTCTACAAACTGCTCAAGCCTTTGCAGGCCAAGTACGAGAAGCAGGAAAAAGTGCTGGAAGAAGTGCTGGCCCGCCATGACGAAGTGGAACGGATACTGGCCGACCCTGCCGTTTATGCCGATGGCGCGAAGGCGGCGGAACTGCTCAAGGAATTCCATGAGCTGCAGGCACGTTCCGAGAGCGAGCTCGAAGCCCTTGGCGAGCTGGAAGCCGAGATAGCCGAACTGGAAGCCAAGCGCGCGGCCCTTTCCCTTGATGGAGGCGACTAGCCATGAACCAAGACGAACTGCGGGAGAAGCTCCTTCGTATCCGCAAGATATCTTTCGATATCTTCATCGGCCTCACGGCTCTTTTGCTCGTCCTTTCCGGGGTGACGCGCATCTTGGTGGGCGATGTCCTTCTGGGGGCGGCCATCATACTCGGCGTGCTGGGGGTAGCCCTCTGCATTTGGCATGTGGGCGGGGATTTCCGCTGGTTCCGCAAGGCCTGCGTCTACCCCATAACGGCCATCCATGTGGCCCCCTGGGGCTACTATACCGACGGAGAGCCCATATGCCGCCTGTATCGCGCCGATGCCCCCATGGGCGGCAAGACTTTTTCCGTATGCTTCAACATCCTGCTTCCTCCTCAGGGGAGCCGCGCGGCATGGGAAAAGATCATGACCGGACTGGATGCCTGGATGAAGGAGCAGCCCTGTGCCATGCGCCTTCTCGGCAGGATGAGCGCCAACAGCCAGATAGCCGAAGTGGAGCTCTGCGTGCTCAAGCAGGATGCGTCCCCCGCTGTGCTCGACAGTCTTTTCGACTGCTTCGAGAATACGGCCGACAGGACTCTCGAAGACTATGGCCGCCGCTTCATCCGTGTGGAGTACCCGGACAGGGGGCACGTCTTCTATGCGGCCTTCGACGGCTTCGACATAGGCCGTGCCGTCATCGTTGCCGGCCCCCATACGGCATGGATAGACCTCGGCGATTCCCGCGGGGGGCTCGTGCTTTCCTCGGAGGAAGTGACCAGCCATGAGCAGGGCGATGCCGTTGCCGCAGAACTCGGCGAGGCGGCTCAGCTCTATGTCGATGATAATCAGATAGAAGGCATACGCCAGTCTGAGCTCATCGGCGGCGAGGAATTCGAAAAGCTGTGGCAGGCCATGCCTGCTTCCCAGGGGCCGGCGCGGACCATCCATGCCGATGAGCTGCGCCCCGTACGCTGAAGCTCGCTGCGCAGAGGGCTTCAGTGGAGAAAATGCGGCCCTCATTGTTTCCTTGTTATGCTCTGCCTGCAGGCTCTGACATCATTCTGCCGCAATTTTCTGCTAGCAAAGTGTTTCTGGGCTGGAAAATGGCTGTGCGACTCAGTTTTTTCTCTGGAAATTTTTTCAGGAAAAGGCGATTATCGGGCTGGACAGAAAGCGGGGCCGTAAGCCTGATGCTGTCTGCCGTGGAGCTGCCGTGATCGATACGAATTACCTACAGTGCCATTTCTTCGGCCCTCAGACCAAGGACAGGGATATGCACGGAAAGAAGCCTCAGCCCGGAAGGATGTACCGCATAGGTGAAGCGGCCAGAGAACTGGACCTTCAAACCAGCGTGCTTCGCTTCTGGGAAGGGGAATTTCCCGGCCTCCAGCCTGTGCGCACCCCCAAGGGGCAGAGGCTCTATACAGAGCGGGATATGGAGATGCTGAGGAAGATACGCTTCCTGCTCCATGAACAGGGCATGACCATCGAAGGCGCACGCCGCGTGCTTTCCGGCGCCCCCATGCCTGCGGCCCCCAGAGCCGCCGCCCCTGCCTCCGCCTCCGAACAGAACATTCCCGCTGAAACAGCGGCCGTACTTCAGGACGCCCTTCGCGAGCTGCGCGAACTGCGAGCCCTTCTCACCTCGAACATCGCTGAGGAGAAACGTTCATGATCCTTTCCCCCTCCCTTCTTTCCGCAGACAGCGGCCGCCTTGCCGATACCCTTAGAGAGCTTGAAGCCGCTGGCGTGGAATGGGTGCACTGGGACGTGATGGACGGCCATTTCGTGCCCAACATGACGTTCGGCCAGCATGTGATCAAGGGCCTGCGTCCTGCGTCGGGTCTTTTTTTTGACGTGCATCTCATGATCGAACAGCCCGAACGCTATCTTGCCGATTTCAAGGCTGCCGGTGCGGACATGCTTGTGGTGCACGCCGAAGCCACCGTGCATCTCCAGCGCACGCTTGCGGAAATACGCCGCCTTGGAATGAAATCCGGCGTCGCCCTCAATCCTTCCACGCCTCTCAGCGTGCTCGATTATGTGATGGACGACGTGGACATGGTGCTCATCATGAGCGTGAACCCCGGCTTCGGCGGGCAGAAGTTCCTGCCTGCCACCTTCCGCAAGGTTTCCGAACTTCGCACCAAGCTCGATTCCGCAGGCCGTTCCGACTGCCTTATCCAGGTGGACGGCGGCTGCTGTGTCGAGAATACTGCCGAACTCGTGAAGGCCGGCGCCGACGTGCTGGTTTCCGGCTCTGCCTTCTTCGGCTTCCCCCCCTTCAAAGAACGTCTCGCCGCCTTCATGGCCGCGGCCGAGCAGAAATAGCTTTCAGCATAGCCAAGGAGAAGATCCTATGCCTACCCGTGCAGAACTCGCCAACGCCATTCGTGCCCTTTCCATGGATGCCATCGACAAAGCCAAGTCCGGCCATCCGGGTGCACCCCTGGGCATGGCCGACATGGCCGAATCCCTGTGGCGCGGCTTCATGAAGCACAATCCTGCCGACCCTGCCTGGGCCAACCGCGACCGCTTCGTTCTGTCCAACGGTCACGCCTCCATGCTCATGTATTCTCTGCTCCACCTCACCGGCTACGACCTGAGCATGGACGATATACGCAGCTTCCGCCAGTTCGACGCGAAGACCGCCGGCCATCCTGAACTCGGCGTGGCTCCCGGCGTTGAAATGACCACCGGTCCTCTCGGCCAGGGCATTTCCACCGCCGTGGGCATGGCTCTTGCCGAACGTCTGCTCGCCAGCGAATTCAACCGTGAAGGCTTCCCTGTGATGGATCACTTCACCTACGTCTTCGTTGGTGACGGCTGCCTTATGGAAGGCGTGGCTCAGGAAGCCTGCTCCCTTGCAGGCACCTGGAAACTCGGCCGCCTCATCGCCCTCTACGACGCTAACGATATCTCCATCGACGGCAATGTGAAGGGCTGGTTCTCTGAAGACGTTCCCGCCCGCTTCGAGGCCATGGGCTGGCATGTGGTGCGCGGCATCGACGGCCATGACCCCGAAGCCGTCGACATGGCCATCCGCGAAGCTCAGGCCGTGACCGACAAGCCTTCTCTCATCGTCTGCAAGACTGTCATCGGCAAGGGTGCTCCCACCAAGGCCGGTTCCGCTGGCTGCCACGGCGCGCCCCTTGGCGCGGAAGAGACTGCCGCCGCCAAGGCCGCCATGGGCTGGACTGCCGAACCTTTCACTGTTCCTGCCGACATCAAGGATGCCTGGGACGCCCGCGAAGCCGGTGCCGCCGCCCAGAAGGAATGGGAAGATATGTTCGCCGCCTACGCCGCCGCCTACCCTGAACTGGCCGCTGAATTCAAGCGCCGCATGGCTGGCGAGCTGCCCGCCAACTGGGCCGAAGTTGCCGCCAAGGCCGTTGAGAAGGCTGCCGCTGATGCCAAGGCCGTGGCCACCCGTGTTTCCGGCAAGAACGTGCTGAACGACATCGCCCCCGCCCTTCCTGAACTCATCGGCGGCTCTGCCGACCTTTCCGGCTCTGTGGGCACCCAGCACAGCGGCGCCAAGTCCCTCGACGTGGAAGCCTACACTGGCAATTACATCCACTATGGCGTGCGCGAATTCGGCATGGGCACTGTGATGAACGGCCTCCAGCTCCACGGCGGCTTCATCCCCTACGGCGGCACGTTCTTCGTGTTCTCCGACTACGCCAAGAACGTCATCCGTTCCGCCGCCATCATGGAACGCCGCGTGGTGTGGGTGCTCACCCATGACTCCATCGGCGTGGGCGAAGACGGCCCCACCCACCAGCCCATCGAACAGATCTGCGGCCTGCGCACCATGCCCAACAATCAGGTCTGGCGTCCCTGCGACAGTGCCGAAGCCGCCGTTGCCTGGACCATGGCCGTTGAGCGCAAGGACGGCCCCGTCTGCCTCATCATGAGCCGCCAGAACCTCGAACAGCAGCCCCGCACCGCCGAACAGCTTGAAGCCGTTCGCCGCGGCGGCTACATCCTCAAGGACTGCGAAGGCACTCCGGAACTCATTTACATCGCCACCGGTTCCGAAGTACAGCTTGCGGTGGAAGCCGCTGAGCAGCTTTCCGCTCAGGGCCGCAAGGTCCGCGTGGTCTCCATGCCCTGCTGCGAACTCTTCGACAGGCAGGATGCCGCGTACCGTGAAGCTGTTCTCCCCTCTGCTGTGCGCGCCCGCGTGGCCGTGGAAGCTCAGGCTGCCGGTACCTGGTGGAAGTATGTCGGCCTTGACGGCCGCATCGTCGCCATGGAAAGATTCGGTGCTTCCGCCCCTGCCGGAAAGCTCTTCCAGCACTTTGGCTTCACCGTTGAAAACGTGGTGAAGCAGGCTCTTGAACTGCTGTAATCTGAAGGAGATATTTCTATGAAAGCCCTTACCATGAAAGATGTCGATATGAAGGGAAAGCGCGTGGTCATGCGCGTGGATGTGAATGTGCCTATCCATGACGGCGTGATCACCAGCGACAAGCGCATCCGTGCTGTCCTGCCCACCATCAAGATGGCTCTCGAAGCCGGTGCCGGCGTTGTGCTCCTCGCTCATCTCGGCCGTCCCACTGAAGGCCTGTTCGAAGAGAAGTTCTCTCTGCGTCCCGTGGCCGCTCACATGGCTGAACTGCTCGGCCAGCCCGTGGAATTCTGTGCCGATCCTCTGAACGGCGTGGAATGCCAGCCCGGTCAGGTGGTGCTCTGCGAGAACGTGCGCTTCTTCAAGGGCGAAAAGAAGAACAATGAAGAGCTGGCCGCTACCTACGCCGCTATGGGCGATATCTATGTGATGGACGCTTTCGGCGCCGCCCACCGCGCTCAGGCCTCCACTGAAGGCGCTCTGCGCAAGGCCGGTACTGCTGTGGCCGGTCCTCTGATGTTCGCCGAGATGGAAGCCGCCACCAGGCTCCTCGACGAGCCCCAGCGTCCTCTCTACGCCATCATCGGCGGCTCCAAGGTCTCTACCAAGCTCACCGTGCTCGACAACCTGCTCAACATCGTTGACGGCCTCATCGTGGGCGGCGGCATCGCCAACACCTTCCTCGAAGCCGCCGGCTACAACATGGGCGCTTCTCTGGTGGAAAAGGACCTTATCCCCGAAGCCAAGCGCATGATCGAAAAGGCCAAGGAACGCGGCGTGGCCCTTCCTCTGCCCACCGACGTCGTTGTTGCTCCCAGCTTCGAACGCGCTGGCGAAGCCGTGACCAAGCCTGTTTCCGAACTCACCGCTGAAGACTGCGCCTTCGATATCGGCGAAGCTACCGCCGCCGAATACGCCAAGCTCCTTGCCGAAGCCAAGACCATCGTGTGGAACGGCCCCGTGGGTGCCTTTGAAGTCGTGCCTTTCGACAAGGGCAGCCGCGCTCTCGCCGACATTCTTGCCGGCTGTGAAGCCTACACCCTCGTGTGCGGCGGCGATACCGTGGCCGCTGTGGAAGCCTTCGGCGTTGCCGACAAGATGGGCTACCTCTCTACCGGCGGCGGCGCCTTCCTCGAAGTCCTCGAAGGCAAGACCCTCCCCGCTGTTGCCGCCCTCGCCGACTGCGCGAAGTAGGGAAAGATAAGTTTGATAGAGTTTGCGGGGGAGTCCGCTTTTAGCAAAAAGCGTCTCCTCCGCCCCCTCCTCCCGAGAAGCAGTTGAGGGGAATAAAGTTAGACATATAAAACGAAAGCCCGGTGCACGCGCATCGGGCTTTCGTTTTGCAGAATGTGCTGTCTGCATAAATAAAAAGCTTTGGGGATAGGGGGATGGGGTGCGGGGAAGGGGGAAAG
>JAFQPD010000046.1 GCA_017411945.1 Mailhella sp. | reverse complement strand
GCGTTCTGAGCGCGGCTTTCGGCAAGCTGCTTGATATCAGAAACAAAGCTGGGCCAAGGACCGGATTCGAGCTGGTCCAGCAGGGGAGTTGCATGTTTCGCCATTGCCTTACCTCCACATGGTTAATTATGGGTCTGTCGCCCGGCCAACGTTTTGGAAGCGGAAAAAGCTCCGTTCCGGCGGGGCGACCCCTAGTACACTTGATGGCTGCCGGTGTGTTTTTAAACACGAAAAAAGACCGGCCTTTCAGTGTGTAAGCACATACCTACCCCATTTTCAAGCCGAACACAATAGCTCCGGGGCTGTTCACAAGCACCGCAAGCCCCGCTTTTTTGTAAGGAAAGTTAAAAAGGTATGATATTGGTGCATCTTAGGATTTCCGTGTGATTTTCCGTGAAATTTTCTGTCGTTCTTCTGCGCAACAAGCGGCCTTGGCGGAATCTTTTCCCAAAGGAGGAAATGATCCTCGTCGTTGTTTATAACATGTTTGAATATTACGAGAAATGCCGAACGAGCCGTTATTGTGCAAAGCTGAATATGCAGGAAAGATGCCCTGTGAAAAAATTAACGTTCCGTGGCGAAAGTGAAAATTTCCTTTTGCGATGCGAGGCATGGCCAAGGCGGCCGGCCGGACGGAAGAGGCGCAGGAAGGCGGGGCTTTCCGTTCCCTCTTCCGGGGGCGCGAATGGTATTTTAAGAAATTTCCGGCACAGAATACTTTATTTTTTCGCAGTGACCAGCTAGGATATGTCTTCCCTCGAAAAGAAGGGCAAATGAGCTTCTCAGGTTTTATGGAGGTATGATGAAACTTTTCAAGAAAAGTTCTACTCGCAGTCTTCACCTTGAAGAAAGAGCCGACCCCCAGCTCTACCGCGAACTTTATCCTTATACCAAGATAGGCCGCATTGGCTTTGACGATACCATCATCGCCCCCCGTCCGGCGGATCCGTGCTTCATCACCGATACCACGTTCCGCGACGGCCAGCAGGCGCGCCCGCCCTACACTGTCCAGCAGATAGCCCGCATCTTCGACCTGCTCCATAAGCTCGGCGGCAAGAGCGGCCTCATCCAGGCCACGGAATTCTTCATGTATTCCGCCAAGGACCGCAAGGCCATAGAGACCTGCCGCGCCCGCGGCTACCGCTTCCCCCGCGTCACGGGCTGGATTCGCGCCAACGAGAACGACCTGCGCATCGCCCGCGACATGGAATTCGACGAAGTTGGCATGCTCACCAGCGTGTCGGACTATCATCTTTATCTGAAGCTGGGCAAGACGCGCCAGAAGGCCATGGACGACTACCTGCGCCTTATCGAGCGCGCCCTCGAATGGGGCATAGTGCCTCGCTGCCACTTCGAAGACATCACCCGTGCCGACATCCACGGTTTCTGCCTGCCCTTTGCCGCCCGCCTCATGGAGCTTTCGAAGCAGGCCAGCATGCCGGTGAAGATACGCCTCTGCGACACCATGGGCTTTGGCGTGCCGTATGCCGGCGCCTCCCTTCCGCGTTCCGTGCAGGGCATAGTGCGCGCCTTCACCGATGAAGCCGGCGTGCCCGGCCAGTGGCTGGAATGGCATGGCCACAACGATTTCCACAAGGTGCTGGTCAACGGCGTCACAGCATGGCTCTACGGCTGCGCGGCGGTCAACGGTGCGCTTCTCGGCTTCGGCGAGCGCACAGGCAATACCCCTGTTGAAGCTCTTGTCATGGAGTACATCTCCCTCACCGGCAACGACGATGCCGCCGACACCACTGTCATCTCCGAGATAGCCGACTATTTCGCCCGCGAGCTGGAATATGTCATCCCGCCGAACTATCCCTTTGTGGGCCGCGACTTCAACGCCACCAGCGCGGGCGTGCATGTGGACGGCCTTGCCAAGAACGAAGAGATCTACAATATCTTCGACACCGCCCGCATCCTGAACCGCCCCGTGCCCATCATCATCACGGACAAGTCCGGCCGTGCCGGCGTGGCCTACTGGATCAACAGCAACCTCGATCTGCCCGAAGAGCGCAAGGTCACCAAGAAGCACCCTGCCGTGGGCCTCATCTACAACGACATCATGCAGGCCTACGAAGCCGGCCGCAACACATCCTTCTCCAATAAGGAAATGATGGTCCTGGTGAAGCACCATATGCCGGAGCTTTTCGTTTCCGAGCTCGAGAAGCTCAAGAGGCTGGCCAGCCGCCTTGCTTCCGGCATCATGACCCGCATGGCTCAGGTCTGTCATGGCACGCATGGCCATGTGGAGCGGTGCGAGGCCATGCAGGCCTTTGCCGACCATTACCCCTATATGCAGTTCATCCAGCTTACGGATGCCCAGGGCAAGCTTGTGCAGGCCGTGGTCACGGACGAGACGCATGCTCCCAAGTACGGCAACCTGCCCGATCCCGGCTACGATTACTCCGACCGCGTGTGGTTCAAGGAGCCTATGCGCGACGGCGAACTGCATGTGACCGACGTGTACCAGTCGCAGTACACCGGAGCTCTCATCCTTTCCGTCTCTCAGGCTGTGACCGACGAGAACGACGAGATAGTCGGCGTGCTCTGCGGCGATATCCAGATAGAGGAGCTGCTCAAGCATTCCGACGACTTGGAAGCGGAAGAAAAGGATATGGCCGCCGAATAGGCGATGCCGTCATAGGCTTTCATCTGTTGCGGGCGGCTTTCCTTCGCTGGAGGGCCGCCCTGTCTTTTGGCTGCCGCAGGGATCGATGCGGCAAGGAGCCGCCATGCCATATATCACAACTTCTCTGTTCTCCCTGTTCAAAATAGGCCCCGGGCCGTCCAGCTCTCATACCATCGGGCCCATGAAGGCCGGAAAGCTGTTCGTAGAGGTCTGCTCCGGGCTCCCCCGTGAACTCCTGGCCCAGGCCGCACGCATGCGGGTACGCCTTTTCGGTTCTCTCAGTGCCACCGGGGAAGGGCATGGAACGGATGCCGCCGTCCTTGCTGGCCTGCTGGGAACGAAGCCGGAGGACTGCCCGCCCGGCCTGCTCCCCCGGCTGAACGCGGAAAAGGGGACGGAGTATCGCATTGAGCTCGGCGGCAGGCCGGTGATGGTCTCGCTGGCCGATATCGTGCATGACTCCATTATCCATGCCTACCCCTACAGCAATGCGCTGGTGGCCGAACTGCTCGACGGTGAGGGCGAAGTGCTTTTCGAGCGGGCCTACTATTCCGTGGGCGGCGGCTTCGTGCAGTGGGACGGATGGCAGGCTCCTGAGTTTGGCGAGCCTGTGTACAAGTATGGAAGCATGACGGAGCTGAGGAATATAGTGCGAGCCGAAGGGCTCAATATCTATGAGATCATGCTGGCCAACGAGATGGCCATGACCGGAGCGACGCGCCCGCAGATCATCGACGGGCTCAATGAGATACTCGACCGCATGGAGCAGTCGGTCGAAGCTGGCCTTCAGGGTTCCGGCTGCCTGCCCGGCCCTCTCAAGGTGGAGCGCAAGGCGCATATGCTCCACAGGCGCGCTCATTCCCTGAACGCCGCGCCGGGCAAGTTCCTTGCGGCCCTGAATTCCTATGCCTTTGCGGCTTCCGAAGAGAACGCTTCCGGCGGCGTCATCGTCACGGCTCCTACCTGCGGCGCGTCCGGCGTCATGCCTGCGCTTGTCTATGCCATGCGTCATGACATGCATGTGGGCGACCGCGCCATACGCGAGGGCTTCCTTGCCGCGGCCGCCGTGGGCTTCATCGCCAAGCACAACGCCAGCATCGCCGGAGCCGAAGTCGGATGTCAGGGGGAGATAGGCGTAGCTTCGGCCATGGCGGCGGCCATGTTCACGGATGCGCTGGGCAATCCTTCCCGCTATGTGGAGAACGCCGCCGAAGTGGCTCTCGAGCATCATCTCGGCATAACCTGCGACCCTGTAGGCGGCTATGTGCAGATACCCTGCATCGAGCGCAATGCCATGGGCGCCGTGAAGGCCTTCAACGCCTCGCTCATCAGTACGGGCGTGAGCCCTGAATCGCAGCGCGTTTCCCTCGACGCCGCCATAGCCGCCATGGCCGAGACCGGGCGCGAGATGAGTTCCAAGTTCAAGGAGACTTCGCTGGGCGGGCTGGCCGTGAGCGCAGTCACCTGCTGAGGCCGTTTTCCTGTCGCCTTGTCAGGGGGAGGGGAAAGGGATATATTGCCCTTCGAATCAAGGAGATGCCATGTCTTTCATCCGTCATATATGTCTGATGCTTGCCCTGACATGCGGCTGCATGCTCTATGCGCCTGCCGCCCATGCTGCCAGCGACAGGGAGCTCGCCGCCCAGCTCGAAGCCCTGCTCAAGGAACGTCCTGAGCTTGTGCTCAACGTGCTTCGCGCCCATGGGGCGGAGCTTCTGGATATCGTGCAGAAGGCGGCAGATTCCCGCCGTTCCGCCACGCTGAAGAAGCAATGGGAAGAAGATATGCAGAGGCCCAAGAAGGTGAAGATTTCCGGGCGTCCTGAAGGCGGTGCGTCCGACGCTCCTGTGACCATCGTGGCCTATTCCGACTTCCTCTGCTCCTATTGCCACAAGGCCGCGTTCACCGTGGGCAACCTCATGAAGCGGTACAGCGGCAAGATTCGGTTCATCTTCAAGCAGGTCCCTAAGTCGGAAGCTGGCCGGATCGCCGGCATGTGGTTCCTTTCCGCCTACAAGATGGACAAGGCCAAGGGCTGGAAGATGTACGCGCTGGCCTTCGACCGCCAGAAGGAAGTGGAGGCCGCGCCGGAGAAGACCATGCGCGCCATAGCGAAGGAAGTCGGCCTGGACCTCGGCAAGCTTGAGGCTGTGATGAAGGCGCAGGCAAAGCAGTTCGGCGACATGATGGATGCCGACATCGAAGAGGCCGACGCCCTCGGTTTCGTGGGCACTCCCTACTTCCTCGTGAACGACCTCGTGGTGCGCGGCGCACTTTCGCTCGAAGATTTCTCCACTGCCGTCGACATGGCGATGGCGAAAAAGGCGGGAAAGTAGCCGATGCTTGTTTCCAGCACTCCTAAGGACCTGCGCTCTCTGGCAGGCTGGCAGTCCTGCGCCGCCACCATCGGCAACTTTGACGGCGTTCACCTCGGCCATCGGGAGCTTCTGCGCCGCACCGTGGACTGCGCCCGACACGAAGGGATGCCAGCCGTGGTCGTCACGTTCGACCCTCACCCGGCCGCCGTCTTCACAGAGTATCCTCCCAGGCTCCTCTGCTCGCGCGAGCAGTGCCTTGAGCTTCTGGAAGAGCTTGGCGTGGACGCCGTGCTCCTCATGCCGTTCACCCGCGAACTTGCCGAGCAGAGCGCCGAGTCGTTCTGCCGCCGCGTGCTTCAGGACGAGCTGGGCGTGAAGGAGCTCTTCGTCGGCTACGATTTCCGCCTCGGCTGCGATCAGGCCGGGGCCGCCCGCATGCGCGATTTCGGAACATATTCTCTCACGCAAGTGGAGGCCGTCATGGCGGGGGATGCTCCTGTCAGCTCTACGCGCATCCGCAAGGCTCTGGCGGAAGGGCGGCTCGATGAAGCCAACGCGCTGCTTGGCCGCCCCTTCTCTGTGCGAGGTGAAGTGGTGCATGGAGCAGGCCGCGGCGGGCCTCTTCTCGGCGTGCCCACCGCCAACCTCGATCTCGCCGATGCGCAGGCCATGCCTGCCCCGGCGGCTTATGCCACCTCTGCCCGCCTGCTGGACGGCCCGGAGGAAGAACGATTCTGGCGCATGGCGGTGACCAGCTTCTGCAAGAACCCTACCTTCGACGGCACGCACCTCACTCTGGAAACGCATATCCTCGATTTTCAGGGGGATATCTACGGCCGCCAGCTCGAGGTTCGCTTCATGGGAGAGCTTCGCAAGGAGAAGCGTTTCAACGGGCTGGATGCTCTCATCGCCCAGCTGAAAGCCGATATGGACCAGCGCCGCGGCATGCCGCTTTAGAGTGCCGCCTCTGCGGATGCCGCGCAAAAAGGGCTTGCCCGTGGACGGCTCTTCATGTACAAGAAGGAACGGCTTGCGGAAAGGTAGCGAAGAGGCCGTAACGCGCTCGACTCGAAATCGAGTTGTCGGTGATGAGCCGGCACGTGGGTTCGAATCCCACCCTTTCCGCCACAGTATTTTCCAAGAACGTCTTGCCAAGTCTCAAAAGGACTGGCAAGGCGTTCTTTTTTTATTGTCTTATCAAAAAAAGTGAAAAGCATGAAGGAGCACAAAAAAGGGGGAGAGGTTTAAATTTCCCCTCTCCCCTCGCAAAGCATCCTTCAAACAACGTTACACGATCAGCCACTTCATGGTGAGCATGGCGAGTACAGCGTTGAGCACGCCTATGCAGAAGAGCATGGGGTAGTGCTTGCTGTCCACCCCAGCCACGCCAAGGATACGGCCCATATACTGGATGAGTGCGCCCATGAGGAAGATGCCGGGCATGACGATGCTCATGTGGGTGCTGGTCATGATGTCGTGGGTATAGAGGCCTGCCGCGGCGCCGATGCCGCCGCCCGCCGAGAACAGCGTGGAGACGAGCACGGTCACGGCCTCGCCGGGAAGCCCGAAGATGGACATGACCGGTGAGAACCATTGGCCCATAAGTTCGAGCAGGCCGCTGAGCTTGAGCGCCTTGATGAGCACGAAGGCCAGCACCACGTTGGGGAGCATGTTGAGCGTGGCGACCTTCCAGCCCTTGCGCATGCCGTCGACGAAGGCGTCATAGATATTGCCCTGAGCCATCACGCAACCTCCTTCTTCGCGACAAAGTGCAAGTAGAGGCGCATTATGTTCATGCCTACGACCTTGTAGAACAGTATAACGCCCAGAGGAACGAGGTGCGACACCGAAAGGTAGGGGAACAGGGCAATGCCCATACTCAGGTACACGGTAATGGATGAGCCGGAAGAGAACTGGAACGCCGCGAAGATGGCTTTCTCCGTTTCAGAGATAAGCCCCTTTTCAGAGAGTTCGCGCGTCATGGCGGCGCCGGCATCCGAGCTCTGCATGCTGGATATGAGCGCGAGCCCGGCTATGCCGGGCAGGCCCATGAGCGGACGCATGAGCGGCGTGAGCAGTCGCTGGGCGGCACGCAGGGCATCCAGGCGTTCGGCCACTTCCACCACGCCGAGGGCAAGCATGATGCCGGGCACCAGGGAAAGGGCAAAAAGGAAGCCATGGCGTGCTCCGGAGCCGCCCTTCCCCATGAAGCTGAAACTTTCGGCTATCTTGCCGAAGGAGCCGTTCAGCACCGTGAAATCAAGGCAGCTCATGAGGCCGGTACATTCCGAAAAGGCACCGGAAAAGAAGAGCACGACGACGATGAGGGACACATAGCCAGTCCAGCGTACTGGGCGGTCCTCAAAAAGATGGGAATTTTCAGACATGTTTCTCCTTGGACAGCTTTTGGGCTATTACTCGAGCATTGGCCCTGTCGGGCTTTCCTGATCCGGTGCGGGGAAGTTCCGGCACGAAGAAAATATGTTTGGGGCGGGAATAGCTATGGAGCGAGGCGAACAGCGGCTCAAGGGACTCTGCCCCCTCCTCGCCTTCGGCCAGCAGGGCCACCACTTCGCCATAGCGTTCGTCGGGCACGGCCGTTATCTGGAAGGCGCAGGGCATGAGAGGCAGCAGCTGGGCTTCAACGGCCTCAATCTGTATCTTCACGCCTCCGCTGTTGATGACATTGTCTCTGCGGCCAAGGATACGGAAGCTGCCGTCTTCCCGCAGCTCGGCGATGTCGTTGGTGATTATCTCTTCGGCACACACAGCTGGCGCATGGATGGCAAGTGCGCCTTCGTCCGTCAGCCTCAAGGAAACGCCTTCGAAAGGCGAATACCAGTCCGAAGCCTCATGCCCGTTCAGGCGGCGCAGAGCGATATGGGAGAGCGTTTCTGTCATGCCGAAGGTGGACCAAACATGGTTGGGGAAGCTGCGCAGCCTTGCTCCAAGCTTGGCGTCAACGGCTCCGCCTCCGATGATATTATGTCCTGTCGCCTCAAGGAGAGCGGCTTCGTCTTCGCTTTCCAGCGAAGAATGGACCTGGGCTGGCGTCATGGCGAGAAACTCCGGCGCAAAACCCAGCTCGCGAAGAGGATGGGAAGATGCCGGGACGCAGTACAGGTCCAGTCCCCAGAGAATGGAACGCACCACTACCATCTTTGCGCCGATATACTTGAGCGGCATGCAGAGGAGAGCCCTGTCTCCGGCTTTAAGGCCGAGGAAGGAGCAGGTCATGCGCGCACTGGCTTCCATGCGCACCTTCTCCACCTGCATCACCTTGGGTGCTCCCGTAGAGCCGGAAGTCTGCACCTGCACGGTGGGACTTTCGGAAAACCACTCGTCAAGGAAGTCGGCAAGCTCATCCAGAGCGGCATTGCGCCCCCGCAGGAGGGCAATATCCGCCGGAGCGTAGTCCCTGCCTTCAATACGAACCTTTTTCATCATGCGAGAGCCTTACGGGAACAGAGGATTCTTGGAGAAGTCCGGGCGGCGCTTCTCAAGGAAGGCGCGGCCGCCTTCCTGAGCCTCTTCAGTGAGGTAGTACAGAAGGGTGGCGTCGCCGGCCAGTTCCTGAATGCCGGCCTGACCGTCCAGCTCGGCATTGAGGCCGGCCTTGATCATGCGCAGGGCGAGCGGGCTGTGGAGCATCATGGTCTCGGCCCATTCCACCATCTCGTCTTCAAGGCGTTCCAGCGGCACGACCTTGTTCACGAGGCCCATTTCGAGGGCTTCCTGCGCGTCGTACTGGCGGCAGAGGAACCATATCTCGCGGGCCTTCTTCTGGCCGACCACGCGGGCAAGGTAGGAGGCGCCGAAGCCTGCGTCGAAACTGCCCACGCGCGGGCCGGTCTGGCCGAAGCGGGCATTCTCGGAGGCGATGGAAAGGTCGCACATGACATGGAGCACATGGCCGCCGCCGATGGCGAAGCCGTTCACCATGGCGATGACAGGCTTGGGCAGGGAGCGTATCTGCTTCTGCACATCGAGCACGTTGAGGCGCGGCACACCGTCGCTGCCCACATAGCCGCCATGCCCCTTCACGTTCATGTCGCCGCCGGCGCAGAAGGCCATGTCGCCAGCCCCGGTGAGGGCTACCACGCGGATATCCTGAGACTCGCGGCAGTAGTGGAAGGCGTCGCTCATTTCGGCCACAGTGCGGGGAGTGAAGGCGTTGCGCCAGCGGGGGCGATTGATGGTGATCTTGGCGATGCCGTTATAGAATTCGAACAGGATGTCCTGATATTCCTTTATGGTCTCCCACTTGCGTTCGCTCATGCAGATTTCCTTTTCTTTATGCAGTTGGTGACGCGGCTGGTGGAAACGAGCCGCCCTTCTTCGTCGGTGATGTCAACGTTCCAAACATGGAGCGTGCGGGTTCGAGAAAGGAGACGAGCCTCTCCCAGCACCACCCCGCCAAGGGGAACGGCGCGCACATGGTTCGCGCTCACCTGAACGCCCAGCGGCACCTCGCCTTCTTCACAGAGGGCCAGCGAGCCGCGCCCAGCCATAGTTTCGGCGAGTGCAAGGGAAGCTCCTCCGCTCAAAAAGCCGAAGCGCTGGCATACGGCGTGGGTCACTTCCATCCTCGCAAGGACGACTCCCGGCTCCGACGGCGGGAACTCCATGCCAAGGACTTCGTGCAGGATTTTGGGCCTTGCGTCAGCGTCTTTCATCGAACCTCCTCACGCCTCGAACAGTAAGGCGCGTTGTTCATCTTAGCCTAATCTTCAGCGCAAGGCTATAAAAATCTTATCCGTAAATGGGTTGCGGATAACGATGCCCCGCAGAGGAGACGACTGCATCGCCACTGCATCCTCTGCCGCTCTGCCCTGCCGCCGCTCCTCCAAGCCATATTCTTATGCTTCATTCCTGATCTCGTATCAAAAGAAGAAAAAAGTACCGCCATCTTTTTGTATGAATGACGCATATAAAAACTCATCCCTTTGACATCTATGACTTTTATGAATTATTTTCACCGTGGAAGGCTCTCGTTCCCGCATTCAAGCGGATGCAGGAACAAGAAGGCCCAGATCATGGAGATTTCGAAAGAACAGGAATATATCCGACTCCAGCCGCGTCCGCCCAGTCTGAGGGTAGACTTTCGCAAGGAGTCCGGCTGCCTCGGACATGCTCAACGGTTCTGCCAGAAGGGCGATGACTGCCAGTCCGATGCCGCCAACGCCGAGGATGCAGTCCTGCTCTTTTGGGATGAGATAGGCGAATGAGCCTGTCTCGCAGATATGCATGCCCGGGGCGCGGAGCCAGCGCAGGTTCCTGTCAGACGGGAAGGCCCTGCGCCTCCGGCCATGCATCGAGCAGGAAAGGCTGTCTTCCTCTGTCAGAAAATCAGCTGTCTGCTTCATTTCTTCGTCAGCAGGCGGCGCAGGGGAGAACAGTGCCTCTTTCTGCGCCATAAGAAACTCGGCGGCTTCTTCCGGGGAATCGTATTCCAATGTCCATAGCGGCAGGCTTTCGCAGAGGCGGCTGGCCAGTTCGAACACTGTTCCGGCCTGCCTTTCCCGCACCTGGAACTGATAGGCCATGCACTGCAGGCCGTTCGAAGCAGGAAGCCTGTTCAAGCATGGTTTCGCTCCGGCCATGCGTCGCGGCAGGACAACCGCACCGACAGGCATTTTCTCGCCAAAAGGAGCTATGCCCTCCGCTGCATAAAGGAAACGGTAGCGGCCGTCCTCCAGGCCGGGAAGATCTTCCAGCATCCCTGAGAGACAGGGGGCGGAGGGTGGAAGGGGCAGGCGCAGGCGGGGAGGAAGCCCGAAGGAGACCCCCTCTCCCTCTTTCGTCACGCCGAGAAGGTCGTCGGCAAAAAGTTTCGCCCCTCTTATCATGAGGCAGGCCGCCAAGAGGCTCTTGCCGGAGCGATTGACGTTGGGGAAGACGACGATGCGCTCTTCCCCCTTCCGGCCCAGCGACACCGCCGAACAATGCAGGCACTGCAGGCCTGCACTGCCCGACACGAAGGCTTCAGCAAGGCTTATGCCCAGATCGCAGAGCATTTCCGCCGAAGTTTCGAAAAGCTCACGGCCTTCAGGGGAACAAAGGCTGAAACCTCTCCTCCTTTCTTCCACGGAGAACATCGGCCTGTGCTCCTCCGAATCCACTGCAGAGAAGGGCCAGTGCCGAAAATGCTGTTCCAGAAGGGTGAGCACAGAGGAAGAGCCCGCCAGAATCGATGCTTCGGGCAGGCCCTTGAAGGAGAGGAGGCAGCTTCCGTTGCCCTTCGAACGGTGTCGAGCCACAGTCAAGACATCCTATGATCAGATGGGACGACGAGGAGCGTCCGCACGGCGAGGAATCCGGGATGCTCTGGAGCGGCGGCTCGGTCCAGAGCGGCTTGCCTTGGATCGGTGATGCTTTCTCTCCGACTTGGAATGCCGGCTCCTTTTCGAATGCCTGTGCTTCTTGGAATGACTGTCGTGTTTGGAGTGTCCGTGCTTTTCGGCGCGATGCCTGCCAGCAGGCTCGGCCATGGCTTCGTTCACCATGAACAGGCTGGGCATGGCATAAGCCACGCCAAGTGCCGCGAGGCCGGCCAGTATCGAACGGCGCGAAGCGGACGGAGACTCGGAACGGGGAAAGTCGCAGTGATCCTTCATGGTCCCTTCCTTTGTAGATGGTGATGACGTTACGCCTATGTTCTCGCCACGTTACGCTTATACGTCAATACGCTTATAGTTTATCTTTCAAGCCATATAATGGGAGCAGGTGAACTATTTTTGCATCCGGCTTCTTTTCTGCATGGAATCTTTGCCTATTGGGGAACTGGACGGTGCACGAATCGCCCCGCATGGTATGGCTGAGCGTCTCAGCTTGCTCGCGATCCTCCAAAAACAGTAAATCGGCATGAGCCGGGGCAGGGCATCCTTTAAAGAGGATAGCCGAGTATCAGGTCCAGATTGGCCAAATCAAACAGCCTCTTGAAGAGAAGGCGAACTTTTTTCAAAAAAGCTCCAAAAAGTGTTTGACAAAGTGCTCGGTCTTGGGCATAAACCATCTTCGCGCTGAGGCACAGCGGCTCAGAGAAAGCCCTACGGGGCAGGGAAGAGCGGGGCGCCGAAGAGCCTTTCTGAAAAAAACTTCGAAAAAAGTTGTTGACAGGAAGAAACAAATGATGCATAAAGCATCTTCGCCGCTGATGAGCGGCGGCGGTTCTTTGACAAGTGAATAGCGAGTTGGGAAAATAGAGCTTTGAGTTCGATTTGAGAACATTATGTTCTCTGAATCAAATACTTTTCAACTGGAGAGTTTGATTCTGGCTCAGATTGAACGCT
>JAFQPD010000006.1 GCA_017411945.1 Mailhella sp. | reverse complement strand
GGCGGATGAAGCGGCCGCCCTTGGTGGTGACGGGAGCCTGGGAGAACTTCACGAACTTCAGCAGGTTGTGGAAGCGGTTGCGGTCCTTCATCACGAGGCTCATCACGCCGCCGGCGGGACTGTTGCCTTCGTCCTTGATGAGACGGGCGCGGATCTCGCGGATGATGCGGGTGAGGTCGATGCCGGCGGAGCAGACATTCTTGCAGGAGTCACAGCCGATGCAGTTCTGCACGAGGGAACGGGCCTTGTCGGCACCGTGGTACAGGTAGGTGAGGGCGAGGCCCACAGCACCGATGTACACGTAGCCCATCTTGTGACCGCCGATGAGACGGTAGACGGGGCAGACGTTGGCGCAGGCGCCGCAACGCACGCAGCGGAGGATTTCCTTGAAGTCGGGATCCTGCACGATCTTGGTACGACCGTTGTCGAGGAAGACGATGTGCATTTCCTTCTTGCCGTCGGGGCCGGGCTGGCACTCGTTGGCGCCGGCGATCCAGGTCACATAGGAGGTGATGGCCTGGGCGGTGGCGTTACGGGGCAGAACCTGGATGCAGCGCAGAGCGTCGGCAACGGTGGGGATGAGCTTTTCCAGACCGGCGAGGATGACGTGCACGCGGGGCAGGGTGGTCACGAGGCGGAGGTTGCCTTCGTTGGTCACAGTGCCGACCACACCGGCTTCGGCAACGGCGAAGTTGGCGCCGGAGATGCCCATGTCGGCGTTCACGTATTCGGTGCGCAGTTCCTTACGGGCCACCTTCACCATCTTCTGGATGTCTTCACGGTCCTGCTGCTTCTTGGTGATCTCGGTGAAGAGATCGGCCACCTGATAGCGGGACAGGTGGATGGCGGGCATAACCATGTGAGAGGGGCCTTCGTTACGATTCTGGATGATCCATTCGCCGAGGTCGGTTTCGACCACGCGGAAGCCGTCCTTCTCAAGCGCGGGGTTGAGATGGATTTCTTCAGCGGTCATGGACTTGGACTTGATGATGGTCTTGCAGTCGTTGTCCTTGGCGATCTTGGAGATGATGCGGTTGGCTTCGGCACCGTCGGCGGCCAGATGCACATGCACGCCGCGCTTTTCGGCTTCGGCCTTGAACTGTTCGAACAGTTCCATCATGTGCTGAGCGGCGTTGTCCTTGATGTCGGCAACTTCGCTCACCAGAGCGGGAACGTCCCAGCCCTGGAAGATGCGGGCGCGGTTGGCCTTGTAGTCAACGGCGAACTTGTCCAGGGTCTTGCGGAGGAACTTGTCGTCAAGGGCTTCCTTGATCTGACCGTGGTATTCCTTCATATTCTTGTGTTCGGCCATGTCTTAGTCCTCCAGCAGCACGATATGGAGTTCGAGGGGACCATGCACGCCGAGGGCGCCCACGCGTTCGATGTCGGCGGTACGGCTGGGGCCGGTGATCATGGCGGTGTAGGAAGCGCCGCCGCGGGTCATCAGGTCGAGCATGAGGGGGGCGGAGTCTTCAAGGCGGTCGAGAAGGGTGGACTTCTTGACCAGCATGATGGAGAGCTCGGCCACCATGGAACCGATACGCACTTCTTCGCTGTTGGAATTGACAATGCAGGTCACGGAATCGGTGATGAGGGCTTCGGCCTTGGTGATGCCGGTGTCGAAACCGCCAAGGTGGTTGCGCAGGCCGGAGCGGAGCAGCTTGATGCCAGTGCCTTCAGCCTTGGCTTCAAGAGCGGCGAATTCTTCATCGGAGAAACCGGGAACGGCGATGTGGCGCACGAGCTGGGTGGGGATGCCGTTTTCGCTTTCGGGGCCGTACTGTTCACCGGCAACGGGCATGAGCATTTCGCAGGCGCGTTTCTTCAGGGTCACGTCCACGGCGTACTGCATGGCGTCGGCGAAATCCTTGGCTTCATAAAGAGAAGCAGGAACGCCGGGAGCCTTCTTTCTCAGAACTTCAACGAGGGACATCATAACTCCTTGGCGGGTATCCGCCAGAGTTTGCAGTGACGGAAAGGGAGCCGGAAAAGGCTTCCGGCCCCCGATACGTATTAGTTAGGGAGCATTTCCGCGTAGATCTCGATGGGGTGCTTGACCTGCACAGCGTCTTCGTTCTGCGAAAGCATGTCGGAGAGCTGCATCATACAGGCGGGGCAGCCGGAAGCGACAGCGGAAGCGCCGGAATTGACAATGTTCTCGCGCTTGCGCTGACCGATCTTCTTGGAGAGATCGTAGTGGAAGAGGGTGAAGCTGCCGCCGCAGCCGCAGCAGCGGTCGGCTTCCTTCATTTCGACGAGCTCGTAGTTGGGGTTCTGCTTGATCAGCTTGCGGGGCTGGGCAGCAACGCCGAGGCTCTTCTTCAGGTGGCAGGAGTCGTGGAAGGTCACCTTGGTCACGTTGCCGTGAGCCTGAGCGGGGGCTTCCACCTGATCCACATGGAGGACGTCGATGAGGAACTGGTTGATATCCATCACCTTGGCGGCGACGGTTTCGATGATCTTGCGGTCTTCAGGAATGAATTCCATGGCGTAGTGGGGCCACCATTCCTTCAGGGTAGCGGTGCAGGAACCGCAGGGGGTGAGGATGTAGTCCACACCGCCGCCGATGAGTTCCTTGGCGATGACGGCAAGGTTCTTCTCGGTTTCCTTCACGAAGCCGGCGCGGTCGCCGGAGGCGAGGGCGGGAATGCCGCAGCAGGTGAGGTCGGTAGGCATGACAACGCCCACGCCGTGATGCTTGAGCACCTTGAGGCAGGCTTCGCCAACGCTGGTGTAGTACTTGTCGGCCATGCAGCCGGCGAAGAACAGCACCGTGATGCCGCAGCTCGAAGGCGTACGCAGTTCACCATAGGTGGCGTGCAGGGACTTGGCGGGCAGCTTGGCGATGTGGCGGGAACCGATGAGCTTGCTCATCAGGGGCATATCGTAGGTCTTCGCG
>JAFQPD010000045.1 GCA_017411945.1 Mailhella sp. | reverse complement strand
TACGTGCACGGCAATACGGAAGACGTGTACCTCGACGCCGAGGGCATGAGCGTGACCGCCAGCCTGAACGGCGGCGGCTTCGCCGACACGGCTACGGCTTCCGACTCTGCCAGCGTGACCGACACTATCGACACCACCACCTTCACTCTGGCGGCCAGTCCGGCAGATATCGACGGAAACGTGACCTTCACCGTTACTGCCGACCATGCTCCGCACAGTGCCGATGTCGTGACAGTGCTCATTCAGGTGCAGGGTGAAAGCCAGCCGCGCGAAGTCTCCATCGGCGCGGACGGCAAGGGCAGCTTTACGGTGGCTATCGTCGAAGACGGCACTGTCAGCGCCAGCATCACCGAAGTACAGCACAGCAAGTATGAGGATGTGAAGTTCTCGGAAGAAGTCGCTTCCGTGACTGTTGTAAAGTTAGACGGAATGAACTTTATGACTCAGGATAAGGATGTCCGCACTTCCGGATCCGATTCCGATGCGCAGACTCTTGCTTCCGGCGTGACGCTGACTCAGGAAGCCGTGGATGCGGTGAACGCCTCCATCGACTTCGGCACTTTCTCCTTGGCTGACGGCAAGCTCGTGTTCACGCAGAACAAGGCCTACGGCCATGCCGGAGGTACGGACAGCGCAACCCTTGGCCCGGTGAGCTTCAACGCGACCGATGCCAACGGCAACGCGGCCCTGCTGAACGTGACAGTGGAGATCACTGATGACGGCCCCGCTATCCGCGGCCTCGATTCTGTTGCCGTCCATGCGGGCAAGACTGCAAGCGATACCTTCAGCATCGACTTCGGCGCAGACAGCGGCGACGGTGCGGAAGTATCCTTCAGTGTTGGCGAAACTGTTCTTGAACAGACGGGTGAAGGCAGCTGGAGCGCCGACCTCGGCGACGGCCAGAGCATCACTGTCACTCAGGGCGAAGGCGGCGAGTTCAGCTACAGCCTGAGCTACGATTCCGCTACTGCTGGCGCTGGCTTCGGGCATGAACTCACCGTTCAGGTGACCGATGCCGATAAGGATGCCGTTTCCAAGACTGTGACCATTGAAGTGCAGAACGATGCCCCCACTGCTTCCAGCGATGTGCTCCACATCAGCAAGGAAGCCCAGGGCGGTACCAGCACCTCCGCCGGCGTGGTCATCAATCTGGATAAGAACAGCGATGGTGACACCTGCGTTGTGTCTGTGCTTGGCGAGAAGAGCCGCTACTACAATATCTCGTACGACGGCTCGAAGCCCAGCAACGTGGAAGCCTCTGTCGTCTATGGCGACAAGAGCATCACGGATGCTGATATTGACGCCTTCCGCAGCAAGTTCTTCAAGGATCTCGTGGATAATGACGTCGACCTTGAGAACCTTACCAGCTCGAACCTGAGCAACATCAAGTTCGTGGATGCCGATTCCAGCTGGAGCGTCATCAAGAGCGCGGCGCAGGAAGCGGCCAGCAAGGGCATGCTGCTCTACATAGACGGCGATCTTACCATAAAGGAAGATTTCATCCTCACCAGCACCACCATAATCAATGGCGACCTCACCATCGCTAAGGGCAAGAGGAACAATGCGAATGAAGTCACTGTCGGCAATTTCCTTTATGTGATAGGCGATGTGGCCACGAGCGACTATTCCAGCCTCAGCGTTACCGGCGGCCTGGCTGTGGAAGGCGATCTCAGCCTCAAGCAGAACATGAAGGCGACGTACAGCATCGGTTCCTTCTCTCTGCCCAATGTGAGCATCACTTACGAGACCGAAGGTGTGGAACTTGCTACGGAGAGCAGGGAAATCACCTTTGCCGAACTGCTCGAAAACGACTGGGACAGCGACGCCGCCCACCACAGCGACCTCGATATGGACAGCCTCGCCATCACTGAGTTCCGCATTACGGACAGCGAAGGCGTGCTGCATATCATCACTGTGGACGGCGTGCATACCAAGATGGTGGATGGCGAAGCCGTAGTGGTGGAAGCCAGCGCCGACGGCACGCATACCATAGTGGTGCGCGAGACCCAGAAGCTCGACGAAAACGGCGATCCCGTGACTGACGAGCAGGACAATCCTGTCATCTACCGCGACAGCGTCACCTTCGACTGCGAAGGCGAGAGCGTCACCCTGGTCAGCGGCGGCAGCAACACCCAGAGCGTGGAATTCCAGTACCAGGTGAAGGACGCCCACGGCGCGACTGACCTTGCGGATGTTTCCATGCAGGTCACGGCCACGAGCGAAGCGGGTTCGGAAGGTTCGGACATCATCCAGGGGTCTACCACCACTCTGGTGGACGGCGCCCACTACAATATCGCCGTTTCCATGGACCGTTCCAGCTCCATGAAGGACGAGATATCTACGGCCAAGGAGGCGGTGAAGAACTTCATCGACAGCCTGTGGAACGAAGCCAAGAGCAAGGATTCCGTGGTGAACCTGCACTTCAACGCCTTCGACGGCGATCTGGAATACAGCACCAGCTGGCAGATCACGAAGAACACCACCCAGGCTGAAATTACCGCCATGAAGAACTATATCTCCTTCGGTTACGGAAGCGGCACTAACTATGCCACTGCCTTCCGCGACATGACGGACTGGTTCCAGAGGAAGGAGGCTGAACAGGCTGGCGATGGTGTGACCTACACCAATAAGGTGATTTTCATTACCGACGGTGAACCCTTCACCGAGACCCAGAATACCGAGCGCGACTTCAATCTGCTGAAGCAGGAATGCGGCGATATCCACACCATCGGCATCAACGTGGGCAATGGGCTTTCCCTCAGCAAGCTCAACCCCTACGACACGACGGCGAAGGGTGCGGAACTCATCTCCTCGGCGGACGAACTGGCCGCGGCCCTCGAAGCTGTGACCACCAATCTGCCGAACGCCGATGCGACCTTCGCCAATAAGGGCGACGACCTGCTCTTCGGCGACCAGGCCAGCTTCAGCTATAATGGCAAGTCCTACAGCCTTGCCGGCATGGTGAAGGAACTTTCCGGCTCTGCTGACGACCCCTCGGCGGCAGAGATCATCACTTTTGCCAAGGAACACGCGGCCGAGCTCAACAAGTACCTTGTGGATGCCTCGAACGACCAGCCCGACGCCCTCATCGGCGGCGACGGCGTGGATGTGCTCTACGGCATGGGGGCGAACGACCTCATCATCGGCGGCGGTTCCAACACCACTGGCGAAGGCGACACCCGCCTTGAACTGGCAGAGTCCCTTGGCATATCCTTTGCGGAAGATGCAAGTTCCATCAGCATCACCAGCGGTCTCACCACTGGCGTGAAGCAGGCCGTGTCTGAAGCCCTTGACTCCGAGAGCCCCGAAACCGCAGTCACCAGCCTTGAGGCTCTCATCGAAAGCCTCGAGTCCGGCACCGACGATGGCGACTTCATCTTCGGCAACTCCGGTGACGACGTGCTTCTCGGCATGGGCGGCAGCGATTACCTCGACGGCGGCGCAGGCGCGGACGTGCTCTTCGGCGGCTCCGGCAACGACCTCTTCGTGTACGACGCCGACGACTACTTCGTGAGCGGCGGTTCCGGCATAGACGTCCTGCTCGGCGGCGACGATACCCCCAGCCTCGATGCGCTCCTCGGCGGAACGGCTGGCGAAGACGCCCCCATCGTCAGCAGCATAGAGGTGCTGGTGCGCGGCGTTGATGCCGATGCCCTCAGCCTTACGACGCTTTCTGCCGACTACGGCATCACCGTGGGCGACAATGGCCTCACCCTCGGCGAAGGCTGGAGCAGAGGGGGGGCTGTAGAGGTGGGATCTGGAGATAGCGCCTTCACCGTGACCACCTATGTGCACGATGACGGAATCAGCCTTGAAACGACTATTGCCGAACAGCAGATACTCCTGCAGACCCAGTCGTAATCATCCATAAAACAAAAGAAGCAGGGACTCGCCGAAACGGGTCCCTGCTTTTTGGTTAAACGAAAACCACCAGCTAGGCTGGTGGTTCCAAAAAGCTTATAGCTATAAGTATGTTATAAAAACTCCTTTTGATTGACTAAATTAGAGTAACTATATAAATTAGTTAGCAAGCATATTATGTGGCTACAGGGACCACCAGAAGCAAAGCCCCGCAAGGAAGCAAATCCTTGCGGGGCTTTGCTTTTAACTTTTCGCCTCGCCGCCTTCCGTCCACGCTTTCCGCTCCGCACCAAATACGGCTTCGCCAAACTAAAAATATAACTGCAGTATAAAAGGAGCAGAGATAGCCTGTACCCAGCTATGGAGCTGTGGCCGAATGTTCTTCAGGAAGTCCACACTATTTGGACTGAGCTGAAAAGAAAACGGGCAGGATTCCCCTTGTCTGTGCGGCCATGGAATCTTTTTTCGACTAGTGCGAGGAAGCAATGAAAGGCATTCTGCTTGCTGGCGGCAGCGGTACGAGGCTGTACCCGCTCACCAGGATAACATCGAAACAGCTTCTGCCCGTATACGACAAGCCCATGATCTATTATCCGCTGTCTACGCTGATGCTGTTCGATATCCGCGAGATCCTCATCATATCCACTCCGCAGGATACGCCGAACATCGAGAAGCTCCTCGGCGACGGCTCCCGGCTCGGGCTCAGGCTGTCCTACATGGTCCAGCCCGAACCGAGGGGCATCGCTCAGGCATTTACGCTGGGAGCTGACTTTTTGGATGGCGACGACGTATGCCTCATCCTTGGCGACAATATTTTCTATATGGGGGACCAGCTGACGGCGTACCAGCAGGCCGTGAAGCGCAATGAAGGCCAGCGGGCCACCATTTTCGCCTATCACGTTGCCGACCCGGAGCGTTTCGGCGTGGTGGAGTTCGACGAGGAGCTCCACGCCGTGAGCATTGAGGAGAAGCCTGCCGTTCCCAAATCCAGCTATGCCAGCGTGGGGCTGTATTTCTACCCCGGCGACGTATGCAGGAAAGCCGCAGGGCTTCAGCCTTCCGCGCGCGGCGAGCTGGAGATAACCGACCTCAACAACCTGTACCTGAACGAAGGCCGCATGAGCGTGGTGCCGATGGGGCGCGGCATTGCGTGGCTGGATGCCGGAACGCCGGACAGCCTTTCCGATGCGGGCCGCTTCATGCAGATCATCGAGAAGCGGCAGGGCCTCAAGATCGCCTGCGTGGAAGAGATAGCCTACCGCAAGAAATTTATCGGCGATGCTGAGATGGAAGCCCATATCAGCGGCCTGAAGCAGGGAACGGGATATCGCGATTATCTTATGAAAGTATTCGAGGAAGCCCATGCACTTCATTGATACTGGTATAGCTGGCGTCTACGTCGTGGAGCCTCGCCTCTTCGAGGATAGGCGGGGATACTTTTTCGAAAGTTACAGCAAGGCGAAGTTCGAAGCGGCGGGCCTGCATTACGACTTCATCCAGGACAACCAGTCCAAGTCTGGCTATGGCACTGTGCGAGGCCTGCATTTTCAGAAGGGCGAGCACGCCCAGGCCAAGCTCGTGCGTGTGCTGGAAGGCTGTGTGCTCGACGTGGCTGTGGATCTGCGAAAAGGCTCCCCTTCCTATGGCAGGCACGTCGCCGTGGAGCTTTCTGCCGAGAACATGCGCCAGCTCCTTATTCCGCGCGGCTTTGCTCACGGCTTTTCCGTGCTCAGCAAGACAGCCGTGTTCTCCTACAAATGCGACAACCTGTACTGCAGGGAAGCGGAAGGAGGCCTTTGCTTCGATGACCCGGCCCTCGGCATCGACTGGCGCATCGACATGAGCCATGCGCTCACGTCGGAGAAGGACAGGCTCTACAAGCCCTTCGCGGAGTTCGAGTCATGTTTCTCATAATAGGCGCAGACGGCCAGCTCGGCAGGGAGCTGCGGATGCTCCTTGGAGATTCCGCCGTCTATGCAGGGAGGAAGGAACTGGATATCGGCGATGAGGGGGCCGTGCATGCCTTCTTCAAGGCTCAGAAGTTCGACTTCGTCATCAACTGTGCGGCCTATACCGCTGTGGACAAGGCCGAAGGCGACTTCGAGAATGCCGATCGCACCAATCGCTTAGGTCCGGCCCTGCTGGCGAAGCATGGAAGGCGCATCCTCCATATCTCGACGGACTATGTTTTCGACGGCACGGCCTGCCGCCCATACAAGGAAGCCGATGCCGTGAATCCTCTATCGGTCTATGGAGCGACCAAGCTGGCCGGAGAGAACGCCGTGCTGCATGGAGCCGAGACAGCCGCGGTCATCCGCACCTCATGGCTCTACTCCAGTTTTGGCACGAATTTTGTGAAGACCATGCGCAGACTTGGAGCGGAGCGCGAATCTCTGGGCGTCGTTTTCGATCAGATAGGTACGCCCACCTATGCCGCCGACCTTGCCTCCGCCATTGCGGCCATGCTTCCGCAGATAAAGCCCGGCATGAAGGAAGTCTATCATTACAGCAATGAAGGCGTAGCCAGCTGGTACGACTTCGCGGTCGCCATCATGGAGGAAAGCGGCCTTGCCTGTGCCGTGTGCCCGCTGGAAACAGGCGAGTATCCTGCCAAGGCCGCGCGCCCTGCCTGCAGTGTGCTGAACAAGGCAAAGGTGCGCCGCGATTTCGGCCTTGCCATCCCACATTGGCGAGATGGCCTGAAGCGATGCCTGCAGGCGCTGGATGAGAAGCGGTGAAGCAGGAGATGGGAGCAGTCATGAAAATATTCTTCAAGAACAGGAGTTCGCTTCGCGAAGGTTCAAGGCAGAAGGAATACGGGGTGCTGGGGCATGTCGTTCTTCGCAAGCATTATGCGGAAGGCAGCAGAAGCATATTTTTTCTGAATGCCAGAATATACGAAAGGAAGGTGGAGTTTCCTTCTATATCTTATACGATATTGGGCTGTTCGTATAAGAAGATGCTGAACAGCAGGGTCTGCCGCCTGCTGAAGACCTCTGCGACCATCGTTTTTATCGATCATAGCCTTGGCGGCGGAGCGAATGCGTATTTCGATATCGAGAAGGAGAGGCTTCTTGGTGAGGCGAATGTCCTCCGGGTGAGGCGCATTCCCCACAGGTGCAACTTCCACTGCGAGCTGTACGCGGGGAGCGAAGGACACAGCATAGATGTCGAGAGCTATGAGGTCCTTGAGCGGATCTTTGCGTCTATGAATGTGTCTAAGTTCATCGTCAGCGAGCTGGTCAGCTATGATGCGCTCAGGATGCTCGATATCCTGAAAAGAGTGAAGAAAGGCAGAGAACTCCTTTTCCTGTGCCACGACTACCATGCCTGCTGCCCCAGCTTCACGCTGATGGGCAGTGCTGGAGAGTACTGCGGGGCTGATACGGATATGCAGAGGTGCAGGGCCTGCTTCCGTACGCTTCGCCTCGCTCAGGATGACTGGTCGAACGGGGTGCTGCTTTCCGGGGCGGAGTCTGTGGAGTCGTGGCGCAGGGCTTTTGCAGAGTTTTTTGCCTGCGTCGATAAAGTCGTGGCCTTCGACAGGTCAGTGGCGGATATTTTCTGCCGCTACTATCCGCATATCTCACATAAAATAGAGGTGAAGCCTCATGCGGTGCCGTATTTGCGCCCTGTTCGCTGCGGCATGGGGAAAACAGTGGTGGCCATTCTTGGGAACATATCTTCCGTTTCCAAGGGGAGCTCTGTTCTGCAGTATCTCGACGACAGATGCGACCAGTGGGGCGGACTGGACTTCATCCTGGCAGGGGAATGCTCTGCTCCGCTGAGGAACATACGGGTGCTGGGGAAATACAGGCGCGAGAAACTCCCGGAGCTGTTGGAGGCCCATGGGGTGAACTGCGTTTTCATCCCTTCCATGTGGCCGGAGACCTTTTCCTATACGACGGCCGAAGCCATGCTCATGGGGCTTCCTCTCGTATGCTTCGACCTGGGCGCACCGGCCCGCAGGGTGCGCAGTTATGATAAGGGGCTGATACTGGACAGGACTCGGCTCGAGGATATCTGCTCCTCCATATCCGGGTTCATGGATAAGCTGAAATGTGGAGCCTGACATGCATTTTTTTACCAGTGTGACGGCATGCTATATACCGAAGGCGAGGGTTCTGGCAAAAACATTGAAGATGCACAATGAGGATGCCGTGCTGCATCTTGTCATATCGGATGATCTGCCGCCCGGCTTCGACAGAGAGAACGAAGAATTCGACTATGTGTGGAACATCGAGGACATCATCGAAGTCGAAAACTTCAGGAAGTGGACTTTTCTGCACGATGTCGTAGAGCTGTGCACGGCTGTGAAAGGCGCGGCGGCCCTTCATATCATCAAGGAACTGGGAGTGGACAGACTGGTCTACCTCGATCCCGACATAGGGGTCTTCGGTTCCCTTGCCCCTGTCAGCGACATGCTGGAGGAAAACAGCGTGCTGTTCACGCCCCACAGCACGGCGCCCGCCACTGCGCCCCGGGGCATTGTGGATGATGAGCTGTGCGCTTTGAAATACGGCGTGTATAATTTCGGATTCCTTGCCGTGAAAAGCGACAGCAGAGGCATGCGCTTCCTTCGCTGGTGGAACGACAGGCTGATGGGCTATTGCTACGACGATATCCCCAACGGCATGTTCACCGACCAGAAGTGGGGCGACATAGCTCCCGGACTGTTCGATTTCATTGGAATCATCCATCTGCCGGAGTATAACGTAGCTACCTGGAACCTTTCCCACAGAAAGGTATCGGGCTCACAGCATGAGGGCTGGTCCGTCAACGGGCGGCCTCTTCGCTTTTTCCACTTCACAGGTTTCGATTCCGGTGCCCACAGGGTCATGCTCGCACTCCACGCCAAGCCCGGCGACCCTGTGTGGGAGCTCAGCCTGCTTTATGAAAAATGGCTGGAAGAGGCAGGACAGGAAGAGCTTGGGAAGCTCGTGTACAAGTATGCATACTACGCTAATGGAAGAAAGATAGAGAAAAAGCACAGGAAGATGTTCAGACTGCGCTCTGACGTCTATGACTATTTTGACGATCCCTATTCTGACGAATGCTGTGCATGGATGGAACGCAATACTGTTTCGAATAAAAACTTGAAGGAACTGTTCATCAGCAAATACAAATACAAGTTCCTTTCGTTTTTTTCGGCTGGAAAGATGCGCAGAAAATATAAGGCCCTTTATGCCAGAGAAAAATTTGCTCTGAACCAGATACAGGCTTTTCTTAATGAGTCGAACCTGTAGAATGGGCGTACCTGCCAAACGAAAGGAAAGCTCATGACATCCATCCTCGTCACCGGCGGCGCCGGCTTCATCGGTTCCAACTTCGTTCCGTACTTCTGCGAAAAGTACGCGGAATACCACGTCATCAACCTCGACAAGCTCACCTACGCCGGCGACCTCGCCAACGTGGCCGAGTGCGAAGGCATGCCCAACTATGCCTTCGTGCAGGGCGACATCTGCGACGAGGAGCTCCTCGAAAGTCTGTTCTCCGGGTATGACATCCGCGGAGTCATCCATTTCGCCGCCGAAAGCCATGTGGACAACTCCATCAAGGGCCCCCGCGCCTTCATGGAAACCAACTTCATGGGCACGTTCACGCTCATCGAGGCGGCGCGCCGCCACTGGATGGACGGCCCCGGCAGGTTCAGGCCCGGCTATGAAGGCTGCCGCTTCCACCATATCTCCACCGACGAAGTGTACGGCACTCTGGGCGAGACCGGATACTTTTCCGAAACCACGCCCTACGCCCCCAATTCTCCGTATTCGGCCAGCAAGGCCAGTTCGGACTTCATAGTCCGTGCCTGCCACCACACCTATGGCATGAACGTGACCACATCGAACTGCTCCAACAACTACGGCCCCAAGCAGCACTTTGAGAAGTTCATTCCTGTCATCATCTCCAAGTGCCTGAAGGAAGAGAGCATCCCTGTTTACGGCAATGGGGCGAATATCCGCGACTGGCTCTATGTGCTCGACCATTGCAAGGCCATCGATCTCGTGTATCACAGAGGCCGTTCTGGCGAGACGTACAACATCGGCGGCCATAATGAGCGCAATAATCTCCAGATTCTGGACGCTGTGTGCGCCATCCTCGACGAGCTCCGCCCGCGCGCCGGAGGGAAGAAGTACGCCGAACTCAAGACCTTCGTTTCCGACCGCCCGGGCCACGACCTCCGCTATGCCATCGACCCGACCAAGATCGTGACAGAGCTTGGCTGGAAGCCGGAGGAGGATTTCGAAAGCGGCATTGTGAAGACTGTTGAATGGTACCTGCAAAAGCTGGGGCAGATGTAGAAAAGCTGATCCAAGCTCAGAAGAAAAGGCGTCGCCCCATTGCGGAGCGACGCCTTTTTCGTGAGTTTTCCCCAGGAGCTACATATTCGCCATCATGCGTTCGATGAAGCGCGACTTGAGCTGCTTCTGAGCGAGATTGCGCTTCACAGCGGGCATTTTGAGTATGGCTCCCAGCAGGCCGGCAAGGAGGCGGTGGCTGAAGAGCATGCGCTTGTCGAAGATGAGGTCCTGCAGTGTGCCGCGCTCTGCCGCCATGAGAACCACGCGGTGTGCCGTGTTCAGCGGGGTGATGGCGCGGTCCGGACGGGGAACGAGCGTCATGGCTCCATGATTGCAGCCGCGCGTGCATACGCCGCAGCCGAGGCATATTTCCGCATTGAAGTCGATGCGTCTGCCGTTCTCATCCTTCACCAGAGTGAGGGCGTCCACCGGGCATATCTGGGCACAGCGGCCGCATTTCACGCAGGCTTCTTCGTTTATCTGCATGATGAAGTTGGAGTGGAGGGTCTGTGTCATCTGGAAGCGTTTAACGGCGGCGAGAGCTTCGCAGCAGCAGCCGCAGCAGTTGCAGATGAAGTTCACCCCTTCGCGCACGTTCTCGCCGAACTGCACCAGATTGTGTTCCCATGCCTGATGCAGGAGCTCGAGACATTCCGACTTGCTCACCTCGCGGGCATGGCCATGCTTCACCAGAGAATGTGCCGTAGAATTGAACGACATGCAGATATCCATGGGGGCGTTGCAGGCTTCGCCGATGTGGGATTTCTTATGCCGGCAGTAGCACATGCTGATGCCGCGATGCGTGGCGGTTTCGATGACATGCGTGGCGCGTTCCCAGTCGAGTATCTCCATGGCGTAGGGTTCCTTCACTGCAGGTTCCTGCACGAAGACTCGTCCGAGGCCGGTATCGCCCGTGACGAAGAGCTCGCGCATGAAGTCTTCCTCTACATTGATATACTGATGGAAGAGCTCGGAGAGGGTCTTCTGGTCGATATCCTTTCGAACACGCATCATGGTGAATTCGAAGAAGCCCGCCATAGGGGGAGGAAGGCAGAAGCTTTGTTCCCCGTTGACTTCAAGGTCCACCAGCATTGCCCGGTCGGCAAGGCTGTCGAGTATCTTGCGGGCTTCGAGCTCGGACATCTTCCAGATATTCGCGGCGTCCTTAGCTGTGAAGGGCTTGATGGGCATCTGCGCTACGAGTCCGGCTTCCTCCTCGGTGAAGAGCATCTTGAGGATAGAGTAGAGCGTTTCGGATTCCGGGGCCCCCTGAGGGAAGCGGTTCAGCCTTTCTATCATGCGCCCGTAGGCGGACTGCTTTTCAAGCATATGGTGATGTCCCACTGCGTATTCTCCTGTTCTGCGGTGTTTGCTTACGGATACAGTAGCGCGGTGCACAGAAACATCAAGCTTTCTCTTCGATGAACGCATGATAAAAACGCCGGAAGGCACAGCTCCCGGCGTTTCGCATCTGATAGGGGCCGCCTGCTACAGGCGGCGTTCGTTTCTGGCGGCTGAGACCACGATGCTCACCACGAACCATGCGCAGGAAACGAGTATGATGGTGGCGCCGGTGGCCGTGCCCATCCACGGCTGCACGGAAAGGGCGAGGCCGGACACGGAAGAGCTGAGGCTCACCGCAATGGCCCACCAGAACATGCCGCCGGCAGTCTGGGCGAGGTTGCGGGCGCATGCTGCAGGAACGATGAGCATGGCGGTGACGAGGAGCACGCCCACGCCCCACACGGAGAACATCACCACAAGGGCAAGAAGAGCGGCGAAGCAATACTCGTAGAGGGCAACACGTATGCGGTGCGCACGGGCAATGATGCCGCTGGTACCCGCGTAGAGCAGGTGATTGAAGGCGAAGGCCTGGAAGAGCAGGAACGCTCCGAAAAGCAGGATGAGCCAGCAGATGTCGGCTTCTGTCATGGTGAGGATGTCGCCATAGAGGAACTGCTGGAGGTCGCGGGCTATGGTATTGTCGCGGCTGACTACGGCAAGGCCTGCTGCTACTACGGCAGAGAAGACCACGCCGATGACAGTGTCCGAGGGCAGTGCGCTGTACCTCTGCATGAACATGATGACGAGGCCCACGCCAAGGCCGAAAAGCGGCATGGAAATATGGGGATGCATGCCGAGCAGGAGGCCGACGGCCACCCCGGCGAAGGCGGAATGGCCCACGGCATCGGAGAAGAAGGCCATGCGGTAATGCACTACCTGCACGCCGAGGGCGGCTGTCATGGGCGCGAGGAGCACGAGGGCCAGCAGGGCCTGCTGCATGAAGCGCATGTCCATGCCTTCCAGCGGGAAATGGGAGGCGAGGGAAAGGAGCCACGAGATGTCAAACATGGCGATGCTCCTTTTCGTCGCGATCGGGGCGAGCATGTTCGAGGGGGCGGAGATCGGAAGCCGGCAGGGCTGAAGCCGGGTCGTAGGGGGCGAGGGGAGGCATTCTGTGCGTATGGCTGTCGGCGCAGATGAGGCCCATATGCATGCCGAACAGCGATTGGAGCACGGGGCCGGTAAGCACGTCATGCGGCGCCCCCTGAGCCACGATGCGCCTTTTCAGGCAGATGACGCAGGTGGCGTGATGAGCCACCATGCCGAGGTCGTGGCTGACCATGATCTGGGTGAAGCCCTGCGAGGAACGGAGGTCTTCGAGCAGTTCGCAGAAAAGGCGGCCGCCTTCGAAGTCCACCCCGGCGGAAGGTTCGTCCAGAACCAGGAGTTCGGGCTTCTGCTGGAGGGCAAGGGCAAGGAGCACCCTTTGCATCTCTCCGCCGGAAAGCGTGCCTACCCGGCGTTTCATGATGTGGGATGCGTGAACCATTTCCAGAAGATGGGCAGCCTCCTCGCGCGCGGCACGGGAGATGCCCAGCCAGAGAGGGCGTTTCTGAATGCCCATGGCAAGAAATTCCGCCACAGTGAAGGGCATGCCTCTGTCGAGGGTCAGCTTCTGCGGAACATAGCCTATGCGCAGGCCTTTGCCTCCGCCGAGTTCAATGCGTCCGCGGTAGCTGACTTCGCCAAGAAGAGCGAGGAGCAGGGTGGTTTTGCCCGCACCGTTGGGGCCGATGAGAACAGTCCAGCTCCCGCGAGGGATGGCGGCGTTCACATGGTCGAGTATGTTCAGGCCGTTGCGGGTGACGCTCACATGGTCGAAGACGATGGCCGGAGAATTATCGAGTTCCAAGAGCCTGCTCCAGTGTGCGAAGATTTTCGCGCATGATTTTTTCGTACCAGTCGAGGGGGGAGCTGAGTCCATCCGGGCCGTTGGCCGCGGGGTCGAGCGTGATGCAGGGGATGCCCGTTTCCGCAGCAAGGGTGCGCCCGGTGCGGGCAGGGTACTGCGGCTCAGTCAGAACGGCGGCAACGTTCTTAGAGCGGATGAGGTGGACGAGGTCGAGCATGCCGCGGGCGGAAGGCTCCTGCCCGTCGTGAGGCTGTATGTGGGCTTCCACGTGCAGGCCCATGTCTCGGGCGAGGTAGTCGAAGATGTTGTGCTGGGCGATGACAGCGCGGGCTTTCAGCTTTTCGCCGGAGTTCCGGCATTCTGCGGCCAGAGTTTCAAGGCGATCGACGATTTCGGCTCCGTTGGCGCGATAGCAGTCGGCGTTTGCCGCATCAAGGCTCGCCAGCTGGGAGACTATGGAACGAGCCATCTGCGCCATCATGGAGGGGGCGGCGAAGATGTGCGGATTGGCCGAACGGGCTTCTTTGCCATGGCCGGAATGGCTGTGACTGCAGGAGCCTTCGGCAGGAAGGATGCCGCTGATGTCCTGGGCGGCGATGATGACGGACGCGCCGGGCTTCAGCAGGGAGTTTCTTTTGGAGCCATAGCCCAGAAAGCCCTCAAGGCCGAGTCCGTTCATCACAAGCACATCGGCTTTGGCCAGCCGGCGGCGGTCGTTGGGCGTCATGGCGTAGTCGTGAGGGCAGCCTGAACCGGCGGGGAGGAGCAGGTTCACGTTCACACCGGGAACGTCTTTCGCCACCTCTTTGAGGATTATCCAGACGGGAAAGACAGTGGCCGTGAGTTCGCGGGGCTGTTCGGCCCTTGCCGGAGAAGGCTGGCCGAGGAAGAGGCAGAGCAGAAGGGAAAGGAGGACTTTCATTGCGTTTCCTGACGCCGCAGAAAAGTGGGATGCGGTGCGGGGAGAATGTTGCGGCGTTCTGCTGTTTTCGGAAATATGCGGCCCTTCTGTCAAGTCGAAGGGCGGAAAAAAGCCCCCATGGCTTCCCATGAGGGCTTGGATATCAGAGAGGCAGCCCCTTAGCCGCCAAGGTAGGCTTCGCGCACCTTGGGGTTCTTGAGCATGTCCTTGCCCGGGCCTTCCAGCACCACGGAACCGACTTCGAGGATGTAGGCGTAGTCGGCGATGGAGAGGGCGGCAAAGGCGTTCTGTTCGACGAGGAGCACGGTCTTGCCCTGTTCGTTGATGTGGCGGATGATGTCGAAGATCTCGCGTACGAGGATGGGAGCGAGGCCGAGGGAGGGTTCGTCGAGCATCACGAGGTCGGGCTGGCTCATGAGAGCGCGGCCCACGGCGAGCATCTGCTGTTCACCGCCGGAGAGGGTGCCGCCCTTCTGCCAGCTGCGTTCGCGCAGGCGGGGGAAGAGGTCGTAGACCATCTCGATGTCCTTGGCGATGCCGTCTTTGTCTTCGCGGCACCATGCGCCGAGCTGGAGGTTCTCGGCCACGGAGAGGTGGGGCAGGATGCGGCGGCCTTCAGGGCTGAGGGCGATGCCGCTGCGCACCATGTTTTCGGCGGGCTGGCCAAGGAGCTGGACGGGCTGGTCGCCTTCATGCCGGGTGAGCAGGACTTCACCCTTGGCGCCTTTCACAAGGCCGGCGATGGAGCGGATGATGCTGCTCTTGCCGGCGCCGTTGGCGCCGATGAGCGTGACCACGCTGCCGCGAGGGATGGAGAGCGAAACGCCCTTGACGGCGTGGATGCCGCCGTAATGAACGTGGAGGTCGTTAATCTTCAACATTGTTCACATCCTCGCCAAGGTAGGCTTCGATAACGCGCGGGTTGGAGCGGATGGCGTCGGCATTGCCTTCGGCGATGAGCTTGCCGTATTCCAGCACCCAGATGTGTTCGCACACGCCCATGACCACTTTCATGTCATGTTCGATGAGCAGGATGGTCAGGTTGAACTCATCGCGGATCTGGCGGATGAAGTTCATCAGCTCAAGGCTTTCCTGCGGGTTCATGCCTGCGGCAGGCTCGTCCAGCAGGAGGAAGCTGGGCTCGGTGGCCAGAGCACGGGCGATCTCGAGGCGGCGCTGGGCGCCGTAGGGCAGGGAGGAAGCCAGTTCGTCGCGGTATTCGGAAAGGCCGATGCGGTCGAGCAGTTCCTCGGCCTTCTGACGGATGTCTTTCTCTTCGCGGCTGGTGTCGGGGAAGCCGAGCATGGCGCCCCACCAGTGATGCTTGCGGCGAACGTGGCGGCCGATCATGACGTTTTCCAGAGCCGTTTCGTTGTAGAAGAGGCGGATGTTCTGGAAGGTACGGGCCATGCCGAGGCCGCAGATCTTGTGGGGAGGGGTGCCGGTGATCTTCTTGCCGTTGAAGAACACGTCGCCTTCAGTAGGCGTGTAGAAACCGGTGATGACGTTGAAGGCTGTGGTCTTGCCGGCGCCGTTGGGGCCGATGAGGCCCACGATGCTGCCCTTGGGGATGGCCATGTTCAGCTGATCCACGGCAGTCACGCCGCCGAAGCGCATGATCACGTTCTTGACTTCGATGACATTGCTCATGCCTTTTCCTCCTTCTTGCCGAGGCGGCGGAAGAAGCCGAAGAATCCGTTCCAGCTGAACTTGCGCATGCCCATGACGCCTTCGCGGCGGTACAGGATGATGATGAGCAGAACAACGGAGAACACCACCATGCGCATGCCGGGGATGCCGGGGATCTCGACGAAGCCGAGGTCCATGGGCTCTTCCACCACGCGGAGCCATTCGAGAAGCACAGTGATGATGGCACTGCCGAGGATGGAGCCGGTGATGGAGCCGAGGCCGCCTGCCACAACGATCATGAGCACGTTGTAGGTGAGCAGGAAGGTGAACATCTTCGGGTCGATGGTGGTGAGCAGGTTGCCGAGAAGGGCACCGCCCACGCCGGCGAGGAAGGCGCCGAGGCAGAAGCTGAACAGCTTGGTGTGGAAGACGTTGATGCCCATGACCTGAGCGGCGATCTCGTCGTCGCGCACGGCCTTGAGCACGTTGCCGAAGTTGCTGTTCAGCAGGCGCACTATGCAGAAGGTGACGATGATGAGCCAGATGAAGCTCGTGTAGACGTCGGTGTAGCAGGGAATGCCCTTGATGCCCAGAGAACCGTTGGTGATGGAGGTGGCGTTCACGATGAGCACGCGGATGATTTCAGAGAAGCCAAGGGTGGCTATGCCAAGATAGTCGCCGCCGAGGCGCAGCACCGGGATGCCGATGGCAAGGGCGAAGAGCGTGGCCACCACGCCGCCGAGTATGACGGAGAACCAGAACGGAGTGTAGAGGTTCGCCAGCGGGGGCAGTATCTCTTCGATGAGCCACATCATTTCCTTCTGGTCGGGCGTGAGCACGCACAGGGCGGACACATAGGCGCCGATGGCCATGAAGCCGGCGTGGCCCAGAGAGAACATGCCGGTGAAGCCGTAGATGATGTTCAGCGAGATGGCGAGGATGCCGTACACCGCCACGAGGTTCAGGATCTGGATCTCGTAGCCGTTCAGGCTGCGCCAGGCGCGGGGCAGGCCGAGGCCGAGGTCGCGGTTCATGTCGCCGCAGGCCCACCAGAGGAAAACGAAGAGAAGGGCTATGACGCCGCAGGTGAGCAGGCGGTCGCGCATCTGAGTATTCTTGACTTCAGACATCAGATCTTCTCCTTCAGTTTTTCACCGAACAGGCCGGTGGGCTTCACCAGCAGGACGACGACCAGCAGGATGAAGGCGAAGGCGTCGCGGTAGCCGGAGAGGTCGGGGAAGAAGGCCACGGTCATGATTTCGATGAAGCCCAGCAGGAGGCCGCCGATAACGGCGCCCTGGATGGAGCCGATGCCGCCGAAAACGGCGGCGATGAAGGCTTTGAAGCCGGGGAATACGCCCATGTAGGGGTGGATCTGCGGGTAGCGCAGGGCCCACATGATGCCGGAGGCGGCAGCCAGGGCAGAGCCGATGGCGAAGGTGAGGGCGATGATCTTGTCCACGGGCACGCCGAGCATGCGGGTGGTCTCGATATCCTTGGAGATAGCCTGCATCGCGAGGCCGGGCTTGGTGTGGTACACGATATACAGAAGGCCGGCCACGAGGATGGCAGTGACGCCGGGCACCAGCAGGGTGAGCGGCATGAGGCGGGCTCCGCCGATGGTGATGATGCTCACCAGCCATTCGGGCTGATGCACGGGGCGGGGCAGGCCGGTGAAGACCACGACGGCGAGGCTTTCGAGGAAGAAGGAAACAGCGATGGCGCTGATGAGTGCCGAAATTCGGGGGGCATCACGCAGGGGGCGGTAGGCTATCTTGTCCATGAGCACGCCGAGCACGGCCGAGCCGATGATGGCCACCACCACGGCGATGGGCCAGGGAAGGCAGAACAGCGTGGTGCCGTAGAAGACGAAATAAGCGCCCAGCATCAGGATATCGCCATGGGCGAAGTTGATGAGGCGCAGGATGCCGTACACCATGGTGTAGCCGATGGCGATGAGGCCATAGAGCGAACCCAGCGTGAGGGCATTGAAAAAGTGCTGGAGAAACAATTCCAGAGTCATGAAGGAACCCTTTCCGGCCTGCTCCGAGAGGCAGAGCCGGGCTGACGGGCCCGCATAAGGCGGGACCTTCTTAAAAAGGGCCGGAGGGGGCAGGCCCCTCCGGCAGTCTCTGTGTCAGAGAATCTTATTCAGCGACAGCTTCGCCGATGTAGGCGCGCTTGCCGTCCTTGTACTGGATGATGCCCACGGGCAGTTCGGCGTCGTGGGTGGCGTTGATGGAGAGGGC
>JAFQPD010000044.1 GCA_017411945.1 Mailhella sp. | reverse complement strand
GAAGCCATGGTTGCAGGTCGAGGCGCCGCTGGCCTCGTTAAAAGCGGCATAAAAGTAATTGCCAACAACGATTACGACTACGCCTACGCTGCCTAAGCAGCAGGGCACCCTGACGACCTCGGTCGTCACGCCGGAGCGGCTGAAGCCTGATACGCCGCCGAGGTGTCAAACCCATTGGGCTGGCTCGCATCTTTTCCCTCCGGGATGCGGGCGAGGAGCTTGCGGAAGGATAACTGACGGAAGCCCGTCTGCGGGCATCTCCTGAGGCGAAAACTCGTACGCAGACTAAACCTGTAGAGGCCTTGCGTGGACCTTTCTCGGACGCGAGTTCGACTCTCGCCGCCTCCACCAAAAGTCGATGAGAAAAGCCTGACAAAGCGCGATAAGTGCTTGTCAGGCTTTCTTTTTTACTACTGCTTTTGAGGTGAAACACCTATGAAACTCAACGCCTTGAAGCCCACGAGAGCAAGTGAGATCTCTGTCGAGAGAGATATTTTTCAGACTGATTTTATTATACTTATTTAAAAAATCCCAGCACAGACAAGACCACAAAACAGCCAAACAGCAGAACAAGGCACACTGCTAATTTGACGATACAGGCAAACATATGCAGAGACCACGCCATTACCGAGGCGTTCCTCGTAGTAACGCCCGTGAGGAAGCAAAGAACAGCGAACCCCACCATAATGACAGCAGTCCAAAATATAAACGGAAACACGCCTGCCCTCTCCTTTCATGGAAGTGAGAAGTGACTGAAAAAGATACTCAAAAAATAACGCAGTTCAGATTCGGTTTCAAGCCTGCAGAACGATATCGGACGAAGACAGCGAGGTGACGAGAAAAGACGTGGCAAGGCAGGATAAACGCCAAAGCTCCACGATATCTCCCCAAGGAGACTAAGAACAGCTCAGAGAAGGGAACGGAGAACATTCCTGTTCTGCCAAAGCATATCTCCTCTTCTTTTTACACAAAAAACTCCTGATTTTTCCATCCCTCCATCCTTTCACCTCTAGTTTTTTTTCAGCAAAACGTGTATATTATCACAAACACTGCGCCTAATGGCTATTCCTGCCCTAAAGGAGAACCTCATGAAAAAACTGCTGGCTTCCATCCTCCTGTGTATCATGAGCATCACGGCATCCTATGAAGCTGCCCATGCGCTGAACCCTTACACCGTCATGAGAGAAGCCAAAAGCGGCCTGGCAAGCTCGCAGTTTCTCCTCGGTCTCCTCTACACCACCGGCGCTGAGTCGGATGTCATAGAAGTCGACCCTCACAAGGCGCGTGAATGGTACGAGAAGGCCGCCCTTCAGGGGCATCTGGTAGCCCAGCTGTCCTTAGCCGCGATCTATGAGCAGGGGGATAATGTCGAACGCGACCTCGAAAAAGCCTCGATGTGGTACGAAAAGGCCGCCATCCAGGGGGCTGCTCCCGCTCAGTTCCGTTTGGGCGAATTCTATGAAAAGGGACTGGGCGTAAAGCAGGACTTGGAAAAAGCCATTGCTTGGTACGAAAAAGCAGCGGCACAAAATCACGCTGAAGCCAAAGCCCGACTGGAAAAGCTGAAAGAGCAGATGGCTGAAGCCCAGCCTGCTGGAACGGCAAAACCCTGAACGCCATTCCAGCCACCATCAAGATAAACGAAAGCCCGACAGCATCTGAAAACTGTCGGGCTTTTTCTTCGTTTTCGACTCTCGCCTACGCACCGGCCTTGCTCTTGGCAAAAGCCTCGAAGGCATCGAGGGATTCGAAGCCGTAGGCTTTGGCCGTAGCTTCGGCTACCAGAAGGGCGAGGTTGCCCCCCTGCTCGTACAGTTCGGCCACATGGTGGGCGTAGGCATGGAGGGTATCGAGGGAATAGGTCTTGAGCTCGCCTTCGAGGTAGGTCTCGAAGGAGGTCACATACGGGGTATCGTGTTCCTTGCGGAGAGGACGGCCGTTCGCACGCATGTAGGGGTAAGCCTTGTCCACCTCGGCTTCCATGGCCACCTGCACCTGAACGAGCTGGCTTATGAGCTGGAGCTGTTCCGCGCTCAGTTCGGGAAGGCTGGAACGGATCTGCTCGAATTCGGCGGGATGGGTGCTTTCCATCATCCACGCGTACTTTTCCATGGGCAGGTTGCGCTCAGCGGCGGCAGCCTCTACAAGGTCCACCAGATAAGATGCGAGCATATCGTCGCTCCATCCGGCGAACTGGCATACGCGCATCTTCTTGAAGAAGGCTTCGTCGTTCTGGCAGCTGGCCTTGCCGCCGTTATTGTTCACGGCGGAGAACATATCCCATTCGTATTTGCATACGGAGTCGATGAGTTGCGGTCTATCCATAAAGGCATTCCTCTTTTTCTATAAGTTGAGGGAGGCATGATAGCCCGTTTTTCCAAACTCTGCCACTATGCGTATCAGCATAGGCCAGCTTCCCTCCGTATGCCGCGCAAAGCACTTTCGCCTGTGCGGAAAAAAGCTTCCTCCCAGTTCCTGCTATCAGCCCTGTGCGGCGGCTTCAAGCTGACGGCGGCCCTGAGAAGCATCGGCCTCCAGCTCGGCGCGGCGAGAGGGATCGATGCCGAGGGCAGAGCCAAGGGCATCGAGGTAACTGCGTTCCATGAAGTGGTCGATATCGATGACAACGCAGGACAGGCGATAGATGTCCTCTCCCTGTTCGGCGGCCTGCACATCTGCAGCGATGCGGCGGGGATCCAGCATTTCAGTTTCGAGGGCGGCTATATGCGCGCTCACGTCCTGCCCTTGAAGCATGTTCTGCAGGATGGTGTCGATGCGCTGGCGTTCAAGGGCGTCCACGTTTCCATCGGCACGGGCGGCAAATATCATGGCGCGCATCACAAGCATGGCCGTAGGGTCGAGCTGCATGACCATGGGGGTCTGGCTCTGCCACTGGCCGGCCTGAGGTTCGGCTCCCCACCCCGACGAGGGCTCTCCCGCCGGAGCCTGCTGCGTACGGCCCTGAGACCATTTCTGATAGAAATTCCAAGCTACCGCACCTATGCCGACAAGCGCGGCGTTCTTCATGACGTCTTTGGAAACCGTCTTGCCCAGCAGTGCGCCGAGCACTCCGGCGCCAAGCAGGCCGCCGACTCCGCCGGGGGCTTTGCTGTTCACGGTAGAGACCGCCTTTCCGGCTTCTCGAGTAAGGGTCTGCAGGGCAGAGCCCAAGGCTTCGCTCTTCAAAATATTAAGTATGGACATAGGATCCTCCATCCATTGAGCCTTAACAAGAATTGAATCCAAAATAGCATGCAAACGCAAACCCGACAAGTATCTGAAAGGAAACGTAATCTTTTTTAATTCCTACTTCAGCTATAGATATATCTAAAAAAGTATGATATGCTTGATGCAACCAGACCTTGAAGGAGCGACTCTATGAAGTTTTTCACAAAAAGCCGCTATGCCCTCAGAGTGATGATAGAACTTGCCCGTCACTCTCAAAAGCAGTGCATCCCACTGAAATATATTGCAGAACGCCAGGGCATAAGCCTTAAGTATCTGGAACAGATCATCGTTCCCCTTTCCCGAGCGGGCCTTGTCCGGAGCGAACGCGGAAGCCAGGGCGGCTACAGGCTGGCCCTCGAGCCAGCAAAATGCACCGCCGGCCAGGTACTGCGTGCCATAGAGGGCAGTCTGGCCCCTGTGGAATGTCTCGACCCGGCGGGCAAGACCTGTGAGTTCCGAGAACGCTGCCCTTCCGTGAAATTCTGGCGGGGCATGGGCGAATGCATAGACGGCTACGCCGACAGCGTGACCCTGCAGGATCTTGCAGGCAACTGCCCTTCGGCTCCCGCAGAAAGTCAAAGCTGATATCTGCCGCTGCGCGCAAAAGGGAGGTCCTCATGGATGAAAGGCTTTACGAACGCATCAAGCGCCTCATGCTGGAGATAGACAGCCTTGCCGGCGAAGGGAAACCTGTCTGCGTCGCCCTCACCGGGCCTGATCTTGCCCTGTGCGCGCTCCTCCGCCAGCCCGGCGCTCGGGTGCATATCGAACATATGGCCATAGGCAAGGCCTATACCTGTGCCCGCATGGGCTGTTCCACCGAGGCACTGCACCAAAGCCTCATAGGCGAACAGCGCACCATTGCCGACTTCATGGAGACCGGCAGACAGCCATGCACCCCCCCCTTCTGTGACGATAACGGCGGCATGCTGCCCAGCATAGGCTAAACGGACGCCTGCCGGAAGAAGTCCGTGCGGCCCCTCAAGCCGCAGTTCCGAGGTTCTCATGGCTGAAAACGGCCTTTCCCTTTCCCGCCGCTTCTTTCAGGCTTCACTGCCTGTGCTCAATGGGCACATTCCCGACATCATGGCCCGTTCTGCCGCAGGTCTTGTCGGCGAAGGCTCTGAATGCCTCGGCGTGGACGACCATATCTCCCGCGACCACGACTGGGGTGCGGCCTTCTGCCTCTGGGTGCCGGACGAACTCTTCGCGACAGAATGCGAACGCATCGAAAGTGCCTTCGCCCTGCTCCCCGACACCTTCGAAGGATATCCCGTACGCATGATGCCAGAAGCCCGCATGGGCCGGGTAGGCCCGTTGCCCCTGCGCGGCTTCTACCGCCGCTTCCTAGGTCTGGACCGCGCGCCTGCCAGCTTGCAGGAATGGCGTGCCATACCGGAGCACCACCTCTGCTCCTGCACCAACGGCGCAGTCTTCATGGACAACAGCGGCGAATTCACGGCCATGCGGGAAGCCCTGCTCCGCTACTACCCCGAAGATATCCGCCGCAAAAAGATAGCTTCCCGCTGCATGATCATGGCTCAGGCCGGGCAGTACAACCTTGCCCGCGCCCTCCAGCGCGGAGAGACTGTAGCGGCCATGCTGTCCGCCGCCCGCTTCGCCGAAGCAGCCCTGTCCATGGCCTATCTGCTGAACCGCCGCTTCATGCCTTTCTATAAATGGGCCCCGCGCTTTGCTCAGGGCCTGCCCATACTGGGCACGGCTGCTGTGAACACCCTGAAGAAGCTGGCGCATACCTCGTGGGACGAACCGAATCAGGCCGTTCCCGCCGTGGATGCCATAGAATCTCTGTGCGCAGCCGTAGCCGAAGAACTGCGCAGGCAGGGCCTTGCCTCCGAACCGGGAAGCTGGCTCTGGCCTCTCGGCCCTTCCGTACAGCGCGGGGTGAAGGACCCCGAAATCCGCAGACTCAACGTTATGGAGGACTGACCCCCATGGAAAACCTTACTGCCATCGAACAGGCCCGACAGCTTTTCGCCCGCTCCTGGGCCGCCTATTCTCAGGGCGAACTCAAGGAAGCCGAGGAATTCACCCTGCAGGCCAAGGCACTCTGGGAACAGGAAATGGGTGCCGAATCTCTGCCGGTTTCCACCTGCATGAACAACCTCGGCCGCATCTGCGAAGAGACCGATCGTGCCGAAGAAGGCATCGAATGGCATCGCAAAGCACTGGCCCTGCGCAAGAAGCTGCTGGGCGATCACCCGGAAACCGCCTTCTGCTACGGCAACCTTGGCACGGCCCTTGCCGCACACGGCCAGTTCGAAGAAGCCATCGACGTACTTTCCGCCGCCATCAATCTCTTTGAGAAGTGCGGCAATACCAACGGGCACGACGTAGAAGGCTACAAGAGGAATCTGGCCGTCTGCGTGGACGCTCTCTCCGCTCCCAAGACCTGCGCCTGCCGCTGAGCCATCACCAGGCATCTATGACAAAAGAGCCGCCCCTCATTTCGAAGGGCGGCTCTTCTCCATCATTTATTCAAGTAAGGAGAAAGATGCTCCAAGGCCTGCGCAACGACGTCTTCCGGCGCCTGCGTGGCATCGAGGACACGGAAACGTTCCGGCCAGCGTGCGGCACGGAGCAGGAAGCCCTCGCGTATGCGCTGATGGAAGGCCAGGGCTTCGGCTTCGAAACGACCTTCGCTCTGCGTGAGTCCTTCGCGCCCATTGCGGGCCAGAGCCCGCCCCAGGCCGACTTCCGCAGGAAGGTCGAGCAGGAAGGTGACGTCGGGCCAGAGCCCGCCTGTGGCATAGTCGTTGAGCCTCTGGAGTTCTTCCGGATCCATGCCTCGTCCGTAGCCCTGATAGGCGATGGTGGAATCGGCGTAGCGGTCGCAGACGACCCAGCGGCCGGCCTCAAGCGCCGGACGTATGGTATCGGCCACGTGCTGGGCCCGGTCCGCAAGAAAGAGGAAGAGTTCGGCTCGGTCGGATACTTTCTGGGAAACGTCCAGAAGGAGCGGGCGTATCTGCCTCCCCAGCGCACAGCCGCCGGGCTCGCGGGTATGGAGGAAGTCCACACCACGCTTGGTCAGCTCATCTTCCAGCAGGCTGATGAACGTGCTCTTCCCTGCGCCTTCTATGCCTTCTACAGTAAGGAACATTGTCTCTCTTCCTGTTTATCGTTCTTTTTCTCGGCTCTTCCCTTGCGCTTTTCCTCGGAAGGAGCAGGCTCAGGAGTACGCAGAGGGCGGCAGAGACTGCGGCCCAGAAGATTCTGGTACGGACTCCACGCCATGCCTTCTTCCTGAGCGGGCACAGAGTTGCGGCACTGGTTGACTTTGGCGTCCATATTGTCGGCGAAGTGCAGAGCGAAGGCTTCCGGCGTGGCGGGAAGTGCAACGGCGCCGAATTCGCGCTCGCCGTGATGGCTGGCCACCAGATGCTTGAAATGCATGGCGAGCTCCGGTTCGAGGCCGGACTTCTGCAGGAAGGGCTCGAGCATGATGAGGCCCTGGGCTATATGCCCGAGGAAGCGTCCTTCATCCGTATATTCCGTAGCCAGCGGGCCGCTCAGCTCGTCCAGCTTGCCTATGTCGTGCAGGAGCGCGCCGGCAAGAAGGGCCTGCCTGTCCATGTCGGGGTAATGGTCGGCCATGCGCATGCAGAGACCAGCCACGGAAAGCAGATGCTCGAGCAGGCCTCCCGCATAGGCATGATGCATGGACTTCGCAGCAGGGGCTCGCAGGAGCATAGGGCGCAGCCGCTTGTCGCTGAACACCGAACGCACGAACTTCTTCCACGGCTTATGGGTGAATACCTCGTCGCAGAGGGCTTCGATGTCGGCCAGCATATCGGCGGCAGGGCGTTCGCTGGAAGGCAGGTAGTTTTCCATGGGAAGGAGGGCCGCCTCTTCTTCTTCCAGAACGCGCATCCCCTCCACGGTGAGCTGGAGCTGATCGCGGTACACGGCTATGCGGCCGCCCACTTCCGCCATCTGCCCGGGGGCAAGAGCGGGGAACGAAAGGCTGAGCGGGCTCCATATCTTGGCTTCCAGCACACCGCTGGCATCCTTGAATTCCAGGCGCCAGTACGGCCCGTTGCGCGACTGCTGGAGAGAAGCCTGGTTGATGAGATAGACGGAACGTATTTCATCGCCAGCCGTCATGGCGCTTATCTTCTGATGCTCGTACATAGGCACCCCGGTCTTTCTGTATGCTTCCTCTGCGGTGAGAAGAGGTCCTTCCCTTTTGTCGATTAAATAGCGGCAGAAGTCAAAGAGCTGGAGGCCGCGCCCCCGAAATCCGCCCGCCTTTCCGAGGAAACAGAAAAAGCGCATCCCCTGCGGCGCAATCCCTTGCGAAAATTCTCCAGTACGGCTACAGATAAAAACAAAGATAAAGAGAGGCTATCTCCTGTCACGCCTCTCATGAGCCGCTCCCCGGAGGGACGATATGCCTATCACTACGCCTAAAGAAATGTTCGACCGCGCCTACAAGGAAGGCTATGCCATCGGCGCTTTCAACGTGAACAACATGGAAATCATCCAGGGCATCATGGAAGCTGGCGCTGAAGAGCGTTCTCCCCTGATCCTCCAGGTTTCCGCCGGCGCCCGCAAGTACGCCGGCCAGAACTACATCATGAAGCTCGTTGAAGCCGCCCTCGAAGACGCCGACATCCCCGTCTGCGTGCACCTCGACCACGGCCCCGACTTCGAACTCTGCAAGGCCTGCATCGACGGCGGCTTCACCT
>JAFQPD010000043.1 GCA_017411945.1 Mailhella sp. | reverse complement strand
TGGAAAACGGCCACCAGGTGCTTTCCCATATTTCCGGAAAGATGCGCAAGTTCTACATCCGCATCCTGCCCGGCGACCGCGTGAAGGTCGAGCTTTCGCCTTACGACCTCACCCGCGGCCGCATCACCTATCGCATGAAGTAAGCGATGGGTGCGACTGCCTCCCCTGACAAAGAGGGGCGGTCTTTCGCTGGGGCCCCTGTTTCCGGGGCTCCCGCGAGGCGGCGCAAGCCTGTGGATCTGCCTGCCGCCGCCGCTTCGGAAGCGTTCCTGATCCGTATCGCTCCCAGTGATACGGGTCTTTTTCGTTATCTTCTGGAAGGCGGCGACAATATGGCCATGCTCACAGTGCTGGACCCGAAGAAAGCCCTGTTCAAGCTGCTTTTTTCGCCCCATCAGCGTGAGGATGTCCGGTCTTTTCTGGGATCCATGCGCCAGACTGTTCCTTTCGAAGTGCAGGAATGGCCTTTCGGCCCCTGCGAGAGAAAAAGCGATTAAAACCCAGTCCGACAAGCCCGGCAGAAGGACGTACCATGATAATGTTCGGCATCATCGCGGCAGTGGCCCTTGTTCTGGGCCTTGTGCTCATCGGCATGTATAACGGCATGGTGCGCGGCCGCAACATGGCCGAGGAGGCGTGGAGCGGCATCGACGTTCAGCTCAAGCGCAGGCACGACCTTGTGCCCAACCTCGTGAGCTCCGTGCAGGGCTATGCGGCCCATGAAAAGGAAGTGTTCTCGGCCATAGCCGAGGCGCGTTCCGCCAGCCAGAAGGCCAGCGGCGTGCAGGCTGTGGCTCAGGCCGAAAACATGCTCGGTTCCGCCCTCGGCCGCCTTTTCGCCGTGGCCGAGGCCTACCCCGAACTCAAGGCCGACGGTAATTTCCGCCAGCTGCAGGATACCCTTTCTGCTCTTGAGAACGAGATCCAGATGGCCCGCCGCTACTACAACGGAACCGTTCGCGACCAGAACAACCGCACCATGCAGTTTCCCGGGAACATCGTGGCTGGCATGTTCGGCTTCCAGAAGCTGGAATATTTCGAACTCGATGACGTGAACGAGCGCGCCGTTCCTGAAGTGAGCTTCGGGAAGTAGGAATTTCTGCGAAAATGCGATATCTGAAAGGGAGGAAGGCGTGCCTTGCCTCCCTTTTTTGCAATCTGCCTTTCAGGAGGCGTCATGAAACGTCTGTTTCTTCTGCTGCTCGTCTTTTTTTCCCTTTCTTCCGCATCAGCGGCATCGCCTGTCCATGTCCGCGACTTTCAGGCCCTGATCGATGTGGAGAGCGACGGCGGCATCGTCGTTCAGGAAAAGCTTCTGGTGGATATCCCCCGGGGCAGAGACTTTCACGGCATTTTCCGCGATATCCCGGTAGTCACGCGCTGGCGCGAATCCGGCATCGCCCGCATGGAAGTGCTTTCCGTCATGCTGGACGGAAGGGCCCGGCCTGCCGACGACGTGAGCAAGGAGGACGGCTTCGTCCGCATCTATCAGCGCGACAAGGACAGCGTGCTCAAGCCCGGCCTGCATGAATTCGTGCTCACCTATCGCATGACGGGGCAGATAGGTTTTTTCCCGCCTAACGACGAGCTCACATGGAACGTCACCGGCTCCGGCTGGGAAGCTCCCATCGACAAGGCTTCCTGCGTCATCATGTGTCCCAAGGGGGCGCCCTATTATGGCCAGGCCGCATGGCTGGGCTATCGCGGGAGCAGGGATTCCTCTGTGGCTATGGCCCGAAAGGAACAGAACGGCCGCTTCGTCATGAGCTTCAAGGCTCTTCGTCCGGTTCAGCCTGGCGAACAGCTCACCGTGGCCGCCGGCTGGGAAAAGGGTTTCGTCTCTGTTTCGCAGGAAGGGCAGGGGATGACCACTGCTCTGCTGGCGGCTCTGGCCCTTGCCCTTTTCGCGTATTTCTGCGTGACATGGCATTTCTTCGGGCGCGACCCGCAGAAGGGGGCCATCATCGCGCGTTTCCGCCCGCCCCTCACGAAGCGCGGGCAGGAGAACGGACAGCCCGGCTTCATGTCTCCTGCGGCGGTAGGCTATCTCGGCAATCAGGCTCTCATGTCTCCCCGCTGTTTCGGCGCGGCTCTCATCTCTCTTGCCGGGCGCGGCGTCTGCAAGGTGGAAGGAAGTGCCAAGGAAGGCTTCACGCTGAGGCGCGGCGAAGGCCAGTCCCCCTATGTGGAAGAGAACGCCATACTGCGCCACTTGCCTGAAGGTTCTGCCGTACCTGTGGACAAGGCGCACGGCGAACTGCTCTACGATATGCGCGAAGCCATGCAGATACGCCTGCGCCGGGAGTTCTCCAAAATGTGGAAGGGCGGCCGAGGCGGCCTGGTGCGCGGACTTTTCGGCTCTGTATGGACATTCCTCGGCATGGCGGCGGCACTGCTCGGCCTTGCGGCCATAGCGGGCTGGAGTTCCGGCGGCTTCCTTCCTCCTGAAATGATGGCCGCTCCTCTGGCGATACTTTTCTGTTCGTTCTTTGCACGCAATTTTGCAAAGGTAGTTGCAACGGACTGGAAGCGCGGCAAGCGTGCCCGTTCTCTGTTCACTGCTATCTTTATGGGGACGTTCTTCTGCGTCTTCCTTGGAGCTCTGCTCTACGGCACGGCTGAGAACGTGCTCGTATGGTTCACTCCCCTGCAGATTGCGCTCATGGCGGCGGTACTGCTCGTGCCTTTCGGCTTCTCCTTCATCATGGACTCCCCCAGCGTGGAAGCCCGCGCTCTGCTCGACGAGATAGAAGGGCTGGCCCTGTACATTGGCACTGCCGAGAGCGGGAGGCTGAACGCCATGAATCCCCCGGAACAGACGCTGGAGCATTATCAGGAGCTTCTGCCCTATGCCGTGGCTCTCGACCTTGAAGACGCATGGGGAGCGCGTTTCGCCGGCGCGCTTGAAGCCCATGCCGCCAGCACACAGCAGGACATGGACTGCAGGTTCTGGATGGCCGCCAATGCCGGGGCTCTGGCTTCCTGCGCTTCGTCCAGCGCCGCCTCCCACGCGGCAGAGTCTGCCAGCTCCCACAGCTCTTTCGGGGGCAGTGGAGGCGGCGGAGCCGGAAGCGGCGGCGGCGCTGACGCGGGACTACGGCGTGTCCGCGCGCCTGACGTTCAGCAACTCCCTGCTTCGGGAAGAGCACCTTTCGGATCGGAAGTGCAACGCTCTGTGCGCCCTGTTTGAAAAG
>JAFQPD010000005.1 GCA_017411945.1 Mailhella sp. | reverse complement strand
GTTTCCCGCGCCGACAAGTCCGGCACCAACGTGAAGGAAATGGAACTCTGGCAGGCCGCCGGCATCACTCCTTCCGGCGACTGGTATGAAAAGTGGGAAGGCGGCCCCAAGGGCAACAAGGCCACCACTCTCTATGTGAACGAGAAGCAGGCCTACACCCTCATGGACCGCGCCACCTGGCTGACCCTGAAGGATGAAGTCTCCGTCGTGCCTCTCATGGAAGCCGACCCCCTCATGCTGAACCTCATCGCCATCATCCGCGTGAACCCCGAAAAGTTCCCCGCCATCCACAAGGACGAAGCCCTGCAGTTCGCCGACTGGCTGGTTGGCGACGAAGCCCAGATCCTCATCCGCGATTTCGGCAAGGACAAGTACGGCCAGCCCCTGTTCTTCCCCAATTCCGACCAGTGGAACGCCAAGAACAAGAAGTAATGTTCTGACGCCCTGAAACAGAGAAGCCGCCCAGGAACATCCTGCGGCGGCTTTTTTTGCGGATCATGCGCGGCATGGCTGGTGCGGCCTAGCGCAACACCGGCCCTTCATGCTTCTCGAAACGGAACTTCTGGACGACCTGCGGGTATTTCTCCCTGTCCACTTCTTCCATGAACATGGCGAAGGGGCGCACCCAGATCTCCCGCGTTCCGTACAGGGCGCGGTAGACCACATGCCTTTCATCCGTTTCGGAATGGCGCGCCCAGCACAGTACCTCGTACAGGTACTTGTTCGGTTCGGAATCGAGCGCGTCCGCCGAAAGCTCGCGCTTGAAATGCTTCACGATGTCGCCGGGCTGGAAGCGCAAGTCCAAGGCTTCGTCCATAGCTGTCCCCCTCTCGGTCAGCAGATAAGAAGCGGCCCCGGAGCCGTACGCCCCGGAACTTTCCACGATGGGATCAGCCGCAGAAGTACATGGCCGTCAGCGTAGCCGACAGGATGGCGAAAAGCACCGAGTAGGACTCGCGCCCCTCCCCCTTGAGCAGGAACAGCTGCACAGGCGTTGCCACTATGTAGGCCAGCACGCCGGCCAGAAGGCCGAGGCCGAGGCCCGCCAGAGAGACCGTCACCAGATTGATGCCCGTATAGACACAGAACAGGCCGGTATAGCAGCCAGTGAGGAGCAGCGCACCGAATATGCTGAAAATATTGCGAGTGCTGAAATACATGGCAATGACGATGACCGCGTTGAACAGCACCCAGGCCTCGTAGGCCATGGAATGGCCCCAGCCTGTGGCAGTGACAGTGCGGGCCATATAGCTCGGCATGCCGAGCAGGACGACAAGGAAGGCGATCAGCAGTATTCTCATCTCTACTCCGTGTTTAGAGGTACCCATTACCCCTATCACGCAGAAGCGGCAGGCTCAACCTTTTTTCGGGAGAGATGACGCATGGCTGTCTGCAAGATTCCTTCCCAGTTGTTACAAATCGTCACAGGAGCTTCCCGAGTCATTGCCATTCACCGCGCCATTTCCTATCGTAGGAACGACATCTGAGAAAACATGACCGGCTAGCCGGAAAAAGGAGCATGCCATGAAGAAGATCTATGTACTGGGCCTCGCGTTCACCCTTCTCCTTTCCGGCGGCTGCGCCAACATGAACAACATGGGCAAGGGAGCCACCTACGGCACTGCCGGCGGAGCGGCGGCCGGAGCCCTCCTCGGGCAGGCCGTCGGAGGCAACAGCAAGGCGACCCTGCTCGGCATGGCGGCCGGAGCGGCCATTGGCGGCCTTGCCGGCGGCGGCATCGGCCACATGATGGACAGGCAGGAACAGGACATGCGCAACGCCCTTGCGCAGTCCGAAGCTATCGCCATTGCGCGCGAAGGCAACGTTCTGGCCCTCACCTTCAAGAGCGACTTCACTTTCGCCGTGAACTCCTCCGCCCTGCGTTCCGGCCTTTACCCCGAACTCGACCGCGTGGCGCAGGTGCTCGCCGCCTACCCGCAGACCACCATCCTCGTGGCCGGCCATACCGACAGCACCGGTTCTGAAGACTACAACATGAAGCTTTCCCAGCAGCGTGCGGACAGCGTGAAGAACGCCCTCGTCCAGCGCGGCGTCGCCTCCCAGCGCATCAGCGCCGTTGGCTACGGCGAAGGCCAGCCTGTGGGCGACAACAATACCGAGTTCGGCCGCCAGCAGAACCGCCGCGTGGAAGTGCGCATCAATCCTACCCAGCAGGGCCAGTACCAGCAGACCTACCAGCCCTCCGCTCAGTATCCTCAGGGCTACTATCCCCCTGCCGGCGACATAGACCAGGGGCTGGAAGGCCAGATGCAATACTGATCTGGCTCGGCAAGCATGGGGGAGATGAGGATACGTCTCCCCTTTTCCATAGGATGTGACTTTGCTCGCTTACCTCGGCATCTTCGCTTCGGCCTTCGTTTCGGCCACCCTGCTCCCAGCACAGTCCGAGGCCGTGCTCGGCGCGCTTCTGGCCGACGGGAGCCATTCCGCCGTGCTCCTCATCGCCGTGGCCACGCTGGGCAACACGCTGGGGGCGGCCACAAACTGGCTGCTCGGCCTCTATGTGAACCGCTTCAAGGAACGCCGCTGGTTCCCGGTGAATCCGGGAAAGCTGGAGCAGGCCGAACGCTGGTACCGCCGCTGGGGCCGCTGGAGCCTGCTCCTGAGCTGGGCCCCGGTGTTCGGCGACGCTCTGTGCCTTGCGGCGGGCGTCCTTCGCGAGCCGTTCCGCTCCTTCTTCTGCATAGTCCTTGCGGCAAAGCTCCTGCGCTACCTCGCCGTAGCGGCCCTGATAGCCAGCGTGCTGTGAAGCTCCCTCTTTCCCCCGACTGTAGAAAAGCCCCCTCAGCATGATGCCGAGGGGGCCTCGTTTCATGGGATGGCCGGACTTAGAAAGTCAGGGGAGCCCAGGGAATGATCTTGAAGAGGCCCATGCCGATGAGGGCGCCGATGATGGGGCCGAAGAGGGTGACAACGCCGTAGCCCCAGTTGGAGTCGGCCTTGTTCTTCATGGGCAGCACCCAGTGGGCAAGGCGGGGGCCAAGGTCACGGGCGGGGTTGATGGCGTAGCCGGTCAGGCCGCCGAGGGACATGCCGATGGACACGATGATGCAGAACACAAGGATGTTGCCCTGAGCGCCGACCATGCCGTTGACCTGAGAAAGGCCGAGGATGGCGAACATGAGCACGAAGGTGCCGATGATCTCGCTGAGGAAGTTGCGAGGACGGTTGGGGATGGAGGGGGAGGTGCAGAAGCAGGCGCGCTTGAGCAGGGGGTCTTCGGTGGCGTCGAAATGGTCAGCGAAGAGGAGCCACATGAGCACGGCGCCGCAGAAGGCGCCGGCCATCTGGGCCACGCAGTAGCCGAACACCATGGACCAGGGGAACATGCCGCCGACAGCGAAGGCGATGGTCAGAGCGGGGTTGAAATGGGCACCGGAGGAAGCGCCGAAAATGCACACGGGCAGAAGAACGGCCAGACCCCAGGCAAAGGTGATCTGCACGGGGCCGGCGCCCTTGAAGCCGGAGCGGTTGAGGAGAACGTTGGCCACGACACCGTCGCCAAGGAGGATGAGCAGCATGGTGCCGAGGAATTCACCAATATAAGGCATGTCTGAGTACCTTTGCAGAAAGTTGAGGGTGGATGAGAAAGCACTGGCACGAAAAGGCAGAGGATGCTTCCGAGCACAGAAGTGCGCATCCTGCCAGGCGGGCAAGGAAGAAGGCGCATGAGAAGCGCAAGCTTCCTTCCCGTTCATGCACGGGCCATCCCTGCGGGCACGCCCCGCAAGGAGGTGATCCCCCGCCCCGCGAGGAGACGGGGGAGTTTTTCATGTTCAGGAGGACTTAGTCTTCCTTGGCCCAGCCGTAGGCGCACTTCACGGCCTTCTTCCAGCCGCGGAGCTTCTTGTCGCGTTCGGCGGGGGTGATGGCAGGGCCGAAGACCTTGTCGATGGCCCAGTTGGCGATGACGTCGTCCTTGCTCTTCCAGTAGCCGACGGCGAGGCCGGCGAGGTAGGCGGCGCCCATGGCGGTGGTCTCCACGCAGGTGGGGCGGTTCACGGGAGCCTGGTTGATGTCGGCCTGCATCTGCATGAGCAGGTCGTTGGCGGAAGCGCCGCCGTCCACCTTGAGGGCGGTGAGGCGGATGCCGGAGTCAGCTTCCATGGCGCCGAGCACGTCGTAGGTCTGGTAGGCCAGAGATTCGAGGGTGGCGCGGATGATGTGGTAGCGGTTGACGCCGCGGGTCAGGCCCACGATGGTGCCGCGGGCATAGGCATCCCAGTGGGGAGCGCCGAGGCCGGCGAAGGCGGGCACGACGTAGCAGCCGTTGGTGTCCTTCACCTTGGAGGCAAAGTATTCGGAGTCGGAGGCGGAATCCACGACCTTGAGCTGGTCGCGCAGCCACTGGATGGCGGAACCGGCCACGAAGATGGAACCTTCGAGGGCGTAGGTCACCTTGCCGTCCAGGCCCCAGGCGATGGTGGTGACGAGGCCGTTCTTGGAGAACACGGGCTTGTCGCCGGTGTTCATGAGCATGAAGCAGCCGGTGCCGTAGGTGTTCTTGGCTTCACCGGCGGTGAAGCAGGTCTGGCCGAAGAGAGCGGCCTGCTGGTCGCCGGCGGCGCCGGAGATCGGGATGGGGCCGCCGAAGAGTTCGGCCACGGTCTCGCCGTACACGCAGGAGGAAGGCTTGGCTTCGGGCAGCATGCAGGCGGGGATGTTGAGGATGGAAAGGAGCTCTTCGTCCCACTTCAGGTCAACGATGTTGAACAGAAGGGTACGGGAAGCGTTGGAGTAGTCGGTCACATGCACCTTGCCGCCGGTGAGCTTCCAGATGAGCCAGGTTTCCACAGTACCAAAGAGGAGCTTGCCGGCTTCGGCCTTTTCACGGGCGCCGGGCACGTTCTCGAGGATCCAGCGGATCTTGGTACCGGAGAAGTAAGGGTCGAGCACGAGGCCGGTCTTGTTGCGGAAGGTGTCGTTCAGACCCTTCTCGCGGAGGCTGTCGCAGAATTCGGCGGTACGGCGGTCCTGCCATACGATGGCGTTGTAGACGGGTTCGCCGGTTTCCTTGTCCCACACAACGGTGGTCTCACGCTGGTTGGTGATGCCGATGGCGGCGATGTCCTTGGCGGAGGCTCCCACCTTGGCGAGGGCTTCGGAAGCCACGGCATACTGGGTCAGCCAGATCTCGGAGGCGTCGTGCTCCACCCAGCCGGGCTGGGGGAAGTACTGGGTGAATTCCTTCTGGGCAACGCTGCACATCTGGCCCTTTTCGTTGAAGAGAATGCAGCGGTTGGAAGTGGTACCGGCATCAAGTGCCATAACATACTTGGCCATGGGAATATTCCTCCTGGATTTTACAGCCTTACGCAAAACCTTCTGCGCAGCTATGATTTAAAGCAAAAACCGGCAGCCCCCTCCTGCGAAGGAAATGCCGATGAACCCCCTGAACAAAGCGTAATCATAATAACTTCTTTGTGTTATACAGGTCATGTTGAACCAGTCTTGATGGTTCTATACGCCTATAATGTTTCAATTCAATGACAATTTCAAGGGATTTTCCTCACAAAATATGCATCTCTGCATATTATCAGCATTCAACCAAAGCTTGTTCCGTGTCAATTCTTCCGCACGAGGCGGAAATTTCTAACAAAATAGCTTAACTGAGCTTTTACCCTGTAAAACTCGGCTCATTTCCCTCTGCCCCTTTCAGGTGCTGGGAGCCCTGCCGCATCCCGAAGTTCTCCGTCGTCGCAGAGGGCCTTCGCCAGTTCGGCCCAGCTTGTGGTCATTTTGGGAGAAAGATGTTCCTGCAGCATATGCCACGGAGCCTGTTCCGCTCCCTGAACGGCCCAGCGCACGGCATCCTTTCCCATACGCGCGTTGATACGGTCGAGAGAACCCATGAGGGCTTCCCGACGCTTGTCGCTTTCCGCACTGTCCAGAGCAAGAAGAGAGAACTGCCCCCCTTTTCGACTGGAAAGGTCGAAAAGCATGACCCCTGCCTTAGCGTAGGGCGTTTCCGTTCTGTATATGGCCTCAAGGCCGGCAAGGGCAACACGAATGAAGGCAGAACTGTCGTTCGTAGGCACGGCGAAGCTGTGTTGGGCCGTCTCGCTCACGAACGGCGTATGCTGGCGCGCCGTGCGGATATGCACGGCAATGCCGCCCGCAGTAAGCCCCTCGCGGCGCAGGCGTTCCCCTGCCCTCGCGCTGAAGGTGGAAACAGCCTGCCGGAGCTGTTCCAGGTCATAGATGCGTTCTCCGAAAGATCGGGAAGAAACCAGCGTTCGGCGCGGCGTAGGGCGTCCGTCCTCATCGATACTGGGGATGCCGCGCAGTTCCAGCACGGTGCGCCAGCCCGTGACCGTCAGGCGCGAGCGTACCCATTGGTCGTCGGCATGCTTGAGGTCGTAGACGGTACGGATGGCGAAGCGCTCCAGCAGGGGCAGACGGCGGCGGCCTATGCCCCAGACCTCGCTCACCGGGATGCGGCGGAACAGGGCGTCGTGCCTTTCTTCAGAACCGTTGAGCCAGAAGATGCCGTTCCCCTTCTTGGCGATGTGATTGGCCAGCTTGGCGAGGGTGCGCGTAGCGGCTATGCCCACCGAGACCGTGATGCCCGTCCACTTGAGTACGCGGGCGCGTATCTCCTGCGCCACGGAAAGGGCGTTGGGCACAAGGGCGGGCGCGAGGCGCACGAAACATTCATCTATGGAATACTGCTCCACCTCGCCTACCACAGAGGCCACCGTCTCCATGACGCGCTCAGAAAGGTCGCCGTAGAGTTCATAGTTGGAAGAGAACACTTCCACGCCATGCTTCCTGAGCAGAGGTCTCGCCTTGAATTCGGGCTCGCCCATGGCTATGCCCAGAGCCTTGGCCTCCTGACTGCGCGAGACGATGCAGCCGTCGTTGTTGGAGAGCACGACCACCGGCTTTCCGACAAGGTCGGGCCGGAACAGCCGTTCGCACGAAACGTAGAAATTGTTGCAGTCGATGAGCAGGAAAAGCGGCTTAGAGCTTGTGGACGACATAGGTCACCACACCCCAGATATGCACATATTCGCGCTCTGTGATATCGAACTCAGGATAGTCCGGGTTCTCCGGGGCAAGCAGAACGCGCCCCTTGCGCCGCACGAGACGCTTCACGGTCAGCTCACCGTCCAGAGCGGCGATGACCACGCGGTCGTGCCCGGCCTCGATGGAGCGATCCACGATGAGCAGGTCGCCGTCATGGATGCCCGCCCCAAGCATGGAATCGCCCTGCGCTCTCAGAAAAAACGTGGCGGCGCGATTGTGGACAAGGTACTCGTGCAGGTCGAGCCGCCTGTCCACATAGTCCTCGGCCGGAGACGGGAAACCCGCCTTCACCGGGGAAAGGTACAGGGGCAGGCCCTCGCGGCCCGCCGGGGCGGGCGCCGCAGAGCCGAGGAGCTCAAGATGGGGGGAAAGGCGGATATCCTGCATACGGCCATGATACAGGGAGAAGGGCTGCGGGGGAAGTGTTTTCTGAGGAGGGAAGGCGGCTGAAGGAGCAGAGGCGGCAGGACGCCAAGAAAAATGCCCCTTCCCAAGACGCCCGCCAGCGTGTACGCATGGGGGCATACGAAAGCACGGCAGTGCGCAAGGAGCAGAACGATGGACATATCATGCGCCAGCTATGATGAACTGAAGGATATCCTTGAACTGCAGCGCCTCAGCTACCAGAGCGAGGCCGCGATGTTCAAAGAGCCTATCCCGCCTCTGAAGCAGACGCTGGAAGAGGTCCAGGAGGAACACCGCACCGGCATCATCCTCAAAGCCGTGGAAGGCGGCAGGCTCCTCGGCTCGGTGCGGGCGCACCTCAAGGGCGGCACCGTATCCATAGGGAAGCTGTTCGTCCACCCGGACTGGCGCGGGCGGGGCATCGGCACGGCCCTGCTCAAAGCCGCAGAGGAACGCTTCCCCCAGCAGCGCTTCGAACTTTTCACCAGCACGAAGAGCCTGCGGAACCTCGAGCTCTACGAGCGGAACGGCTACCGCGTGTTCCGGCGGCAGTCCGTCTCGGACGAACTGGAATTCGTCTTTCTGGAAAAGGGATAGGAGGGCGCAGGCCCTCCGGCGTTAAAAGCAGAGCCCCCTCGTGCCGCTGCGGCATGAGGGGGCCCCGTCATTCCTTCTGCCTGCTACAGAACCTGCTTCAGGAACTGCTGGAGGCGGGGATGCTTGGGAGCATCGAAAATCTCGGCGGGCGTGCCTACTTCGAGGATCTGCCCGTCGGCCATGAAGACCACGCGGTCGGCCACGGAGCGGGCAAAGCCCATTTCGTGGGTCACGCAGATCATGGTCATGCCTTCCTTGGCAAGGTTCACCATAACGTCCAGCACTTCGCCGACCATTTCAGGGTCGAGTGCAGAGGTAGGCTCGTCAAACAGCATGACTTTGGGCTCCATGGCCAGCGCGCGCACGATGGCCACACGCTGC
>JAFQPD010000042.1 GCA_017411945.1 Mailhella sp. | reverse complement strand
AGAGCTACACGCTCATGAGAGCGGGTATCTGCGTGATGACGGCAAGCTCAAGGATATACAGGGGCAGAAGGGCCAGCACTGTGCGGAGCCACGAGAGGCGCAGAGCGTAGCGACATCCGATGAACACGCAGGCCACGGACCAGGCCGTAGCGATGACAGACCCCACCATGGGAACGAGGCACAGAACGAGCGGAGCCGCGCTGTAGCAGACCACGCGCAGGGTGGTGGCGAAATCGGCGCGGTCGGGCTGGACCATGCGGATCATCAGATGGTAGATGCCCGCAAGGAACATGGCCTGCAGTATGGAGAAGAAAGGCGTGATGAGGAGCATGAGAGGCATGTTCATGCTCTGCATGAGCTGTTCGGCCATAGCCAAAGTCTGCGGATCCGTCGCCGTTGCGCTGAGCTCGCGCAGGGCCTTGATGGACCAGAGCCTGGCGCAGAGCACCTGAAACACCGAAAGCAGGACATAGAACAGGATAGGCCGTATCACCGAGAACTGGCACTTCACATTGCGGAAGAATTCCGGAGCATGGAAGAGAGCCCCAAGAAGGGTACGGGTGAAGGAGCCCACGAAGCCGTAGTATTCCGGGCTTTCCCAGGGGGCGCCGGCAGGTATGCCGTCTCTTCTGTGGGCGGCAGCATCGGCAGGTGCGTCTTCCTGCCGCTCGCGCTGATCGTCACGGGCTTCGGCAGATTTCGGCTCGGCCTGGGCTTCCGAAGGCTTCTCCTGAGCGGGCTCTTCCGCTTTTTCCTCTACGCTGGAGGGCTCAGGCGCGACTGCGCCGGAAGATTCTGCAGGCTTCGCCTCTTCGGATGGCGCAGGAGACTGCACTGCGGCTTCCGGCGTTTCGCTGGCCGGAGCGGCAGGTGCGGGGACCTCGGAAGACAGCTGCTCAGAAGCGGCCTCTTCGGGCTCTATGATGAATTCTTCCTCCGGTCTGGAGAAATGGAAAATGGAGGAGCAGCGGGGGCAGGTGACCTTGTAGGTCTTGCCGGGGCGCAGGCTGGACTCGGGAACATCGCGCTCGAAGCGGCAGGAGGGACACTGTATCTTCATGGGAGCCTCTCAGGCATGACTTTCCAGCAAGCATATAGCGGCTTGCCGGGCAGGGCAAGAAGGTATGGCGGGGAGAATCATTTCAGCATCATGTCGGCATCGCTGAGGCCGATGGAACGCAGATGCAGGTATATCTTCGCGGCGGCGAGGGAGTCGGACATGGCGTGGTGATGCTTCAGCTCTATGCCGAGATGTTCGCACACATCGTTCAGCCTGTTGTGAGGAAGCCCCAGCCCGCGCCGAGCCCCCTTCACCGTGCAGACGAAAGGCAGGGCAGGCGGCGTCAGGCCATAGGCGTCACAGCTCCCGCAAAGCACCCGGCGGTCGAAGCTGGCGTTATGCGCCACCATGAGGCTGGCCCCCTGCATGAATTCGGCAAATTCAGGCCACAGCTCGGCAAAGGTCGGCTCGCCCTTCAGCATCTCCCATGTGAGGCCGTGTATCTCCGTATAATGGACACGGGACCGCGGCGGCCGTATGAGCCGGTACAGCTCGCCGGCGATGACGCCGTCCTCAATTCGGACGAGGCCGAGGGCGCAGGCGCTGTCGGGCCAGCGGTCCGACGTTTCGAAATCCAGAGCGATGACGGCGCCCATCACGGCCTCCTGCCGCGCAGGACGCGCTTTTCGCCCACGCGCATGGTCATCTGCTCCTTGTCGAAATGCTCAAGAAGGGCAACGCCGTTCTTGCGTGAAATAGTAGTAAGGTCGCGGAAGTCGCCGGGGCTTATCTCCTCATGCGTCTCGAACCACGCCCGCACCTTGGCGCGCAGCTCTTCCATGACTTCACCGAGGAAGTAGAGGTCTTCCTTGATCTTCACCAGAGTGCCGTCAGCCGCGAGGAGCTTGAACATGGGCTGGGCCTGCTTGGAGGTGATCCCAAGCTCGGCAAAAAGCTCCGTGTGGTTCGGCGGAACCAGAGGGCTCTCTCTGTGCGCCTTGAGCAGGGCGTCGCACAAAGCCTGCTGATCGTTGGCCAGAGAGACCTTATGCCCGGGCAGGCGCAGAGTCTCGCCGTCGGCCGCGAGCTTTCCGCCCTTCAGGAGCTTTTCCAGCACATAATGCGTCAGCTTCTGAGGCACATTGCGGCCCATGCCCGCAAGAACAACGCCCTTGGCCATGCCCGGCTGGAGCGGGTTCTTCTTATGGAAATACTCCACAGCTTCCAGCGCGTTAGAAGAAAGCTCTTCCAGCGCAGACGCAGATATCCAGCTCTTCGCCTCCTTATCCCAGCAGAAGGCGAGCCCGCGGCCGGACATGGCCTGAAGCTGCTTCTCCAAGGGTTTCGGAGCGATGTCCGTGAGCAGGGAAAGTTCGGCCAGCGGCGCGCCGAGGCGGCCTGCGAGTTCGAGCTGGACGGCTATGCGCCCGGCATCGTCCGCAGTCGGCAGGGCGAGGAGCTTCTTCTGCATCTCCGGGCTTATTTTGCTCCGGCGCGGAGCTGAGTCCAGCGGATAAAGTATGGAGCCGCCCGCCACAGTGCGCAGTGGCGAGAAGGAGCGCACTATGCATCTGTCGGCGAAAACGCCGGCCACAGGCTCGGAGAAATGCACTTCGGCAAGGGCGGTCTGCCCCGGCTCGAGGCGGTCACGATCGTAAAAGTAGAGGCGTGCCGAAAGTTCGCGCGCGCTATGATGGAAATGCACTTCCTTGCGGTGGCGCAGACCGCGCGGAGAAGACTTGAGGCAGGTCAGCTCCACTATCCAGCGGGTGGATTCGCGCATGGCCCCCACATGGGTGACCACGTCGCCGCGGCTGATATCTTCCACGGAAAGCCCGTGAAGATTCAGAGAGATGCGATGCCCGGCCTCGGCCTGCTCCACGCTCTGGCCATGGTTCTGTATGCTTCTGATATGGCTGCTCTTCCCGCCGGGCAGGAGCTCCACATCATCCCCGACCTTGGCCGAGCCGGAAACCAGAGTTCCCGTGACTACCGTACCATGCCCCTTGAGGGAGAATACGCGGTCCACAGGCAGGCGGAAAAGGTCGGACCGGCGGCGCGGCTGGCGGCGGCTCTGCTCGACTATGGCAGTGCGCAGCGCGTCCATGCCTTCGCCTGTCATGGAGGAGACAGGGAAGATGGGCGCACCTTCAAGGAAAGTGCCCTTCAGGAAGTCCGCCACATCCTCGCGGGCAAGCTCCAGCATCTCCTCGTCGACCATGTCCGTCTTCGTGAGGGCCACAAGGCCGTGCTTCACACCGAGAAGGGTGCATATTTCAAGGTGTTCGCGAGTCTGCGGCATGACGCCTTCGTCCGCCGCGATGACGAGGAGCACGAAGTCGATGCCCGAAGCTCCGGCCACCATGGTGCGCACGAAACGCTCATGGCCGGGCATGTCCACGATGCCCATGCGCGTTCCGTCCGGCAGGTCGGCATGGGCGAAGCCCAGCTCTATGGTGATGCCGCGGCGCTTCTCTTCGCCGAGGCGGTCGCAGTCTATTCCGGTGAGAGCTCTCACCAGCGAAGTCTTGCCGTGGTCGATATGACCGGCTGTACCCATGATGACGGCCATGGAAACTCCTGAAGTGCTTGTTTTCTGGAATATTGGAGAATACCCGCCGAAGCCCCGAAGAGCAAGAAAAAGACGCTTCGGAAAACACGAAAAAACAAAGCCGCCCGCCCGTTAAAGCCTTCTGGCCAATGCCATGTTTAGCTTGACTTAGGGAAAAAATTTGCGTAACGGTTCTTAGTTCCAAGTCATAAGAACGGGAAAAACAATGTTCGAAAGCCTGACCGACCGACTCTCCGGCGTATTCCGCAATCTCAGCGGCCGCGCCCAGCTCACGGAATCCAACATCCAGGACGCTCTCCGT
>JAFQPD010000041.1 GCA_017411945.1 Mailhella sp. | reverse complement strand
TGGTTCTGCTCGTGGTGCTGGCCTATGCCCTGCCCAACCTGCCCGTCATCGGCAACTCGCCCCTCGGCGCCCTCATGGAAGACCGCATCAACCTCGGCCTCGACCTCAAGGGCGGCATGAACCTCACGCTCGGCGTGGACATGGACAAGGCCCTGCAGAACACCCTCGCCGTCAACGGTCAGGAAGTGCGCGACCGTGCGAACCAGGAAAAGATCACTCTCATGAAGCCCCGCATCAATGCCGAGGGCAAGCTTGAAGTGGTGCTGCCCCGCGCCGACCAGGCTGCCGCCTTCGAAGCCATGATGGGCAAATGGTTCCCCAACCTCGTTCAGGTCAGCTCCATCCCCAACGCCGCCGGACGCGTATACAGCTATGAGCTTTCTGCCGACCTGCGACGCCTCACTGAAGAGATGACCATGGAACAGGTGGTTCGCACCATCCGCAACCGAATTGACCAGTTCGGCGTGGCCGAGCCCGACATCCGCCGCCAGTCCGACAATCAGGTTCAGGTTCAGCTCCCCGGCATGACCGACGCCGAACGCGCCATCCAGATCATCGGCCAGACCGCCCACCTCGAATTCCGCCTCGTGCGCGACGACGTGGACCCGAACGCCATGATGCTCCCTGCCGGCACTGCCCGCTTCCCCCTCATCCATAAGAACCGCGACGGCTCCGTGAGCGAAAGCCTCATCGTGCTCGAGTCCGAAGCCCTCATGGGCGGCGAAGACATCACCAACGCACGCCCCGCCTTCAATGAATTCGGCCAGGCCTATGTGGCCCTTGAGTTCAACGGCCGCGGCGCCAGCAATTTCGAACGCATCACCGGCGACAATATCAAGAAGCGCATGGCCATCGTCCTCGACGGCAAGGTCTATTCCGCCCCCACCATCCAGGACCGCATTTCCGGCGGCCGCGCCTCCATCACCGGATCCTTCTCCACGGAAGAAGCCCAGGACCTCGCCATCGTCCTTCGTGCCGGCTCCCTGCCTACTCCCGTGACCATCCTTGAAGAACGTACCGTCGGCCCGTCCCTCGGCAAGGAATCCATCAACAGCGGCATCTACGCCTCTCTGGTCGGCGCTGCCGCCGTGGTCATCATCATGCCGCTGTACTACGGCCTCTCCGGCCTCATTGCCGACGCCATGCTCTGCTTCACCATCATGATCCTCATGGCAGGCATGACCCTCTTCGGCGCCACCCTCACCCTGCCCGGCATAGCCGGCATCGTGCTCACCATCGGCATGTCCGTGGACGCCAACGTGCTCATCTTCGAACGCATCCGTGAAGAACTGAGGAAGGGCCTTACAGCCTTTGAGGCCGTACAGGCGGGCTTCAGCCGCGCCAGCGTGTCCATCCTCGACTCGAACCTCACCACGCTCATCACGGCGGCCATCCTGTACCAGTTCGGCACCGGCCCCATACGAGGCTTCGCCGTCACCCTGTCGCTGGGCATCCTGGCCTCCATGTTCACGGCCATTTTCGTTTCCCGCGCCATTTTCGAAACCTGGGTCAAGCGTTCCGCCACCCAGAAAATCAGCGTCTAGGCTCGAGAGGTTCCTATGGGTTTCGCTCTTCTTTCCCGTCAGACCAACATCAATTTCGTTGGTTTCCGCAAAATCGCCTACGCCATTTCCTGCCTGTTCATCGCCATCGGCCTCTTTGCCATCATCATGAACGGCGGCCTGCGCTACGGCGTTGACTTCGCCGGCGGCGTCATGGTTCAGGTGCAGTTCGAACGCCCCATTGCCGACGAACAGGTGAAGACTGCCCTGCAGAGCGTAAACCTGCCGGGCCTCACCGTCCAGCAGGTCGGCACGGAAGACCGCGACTACATGCTGCGCTTCTCCCTGACACAGGCTGAGAACCAGGATCTGCGCAACGAAGTCTCCTCTGCGCTCAAGTCCAGCATCCCGGACAACCCTTCAAGCATCCAGCGCCTTGAATCCGTTGGCCCCAAGGTAGGCAACGACCTGCGCAACATGGCCATCGAAGCCCTGTTCTACGCAGTGCTGCTCATCACTGTGTATATCTCCGGCCGTTTCGAACACAGCTGGTTCATCGCCGGTGCCATGGCCCTCGTGCTCTGGGGCGCCGTTTACGGTGCGGGCTACCTCGGCTTCAACCGCCTCATCGGCGTGGGCATCGGCATGGTCATCACTCTGGCCGCCTGCTGGAAGCTGAAGCTGAACTTCGCCCTGGGCGCCATCCTCGCACTCATGCATGACGTTATGGTGACGCTGGGCATCCTCACCCTCATGGGCGTGGAAATCGACCTCAACGTCATCGCCGCCCTGCTCACCCTCGTGGGCTACTCCATCAACGACACCATCGTCGTGTACGACCGCATCCGCGAAAACCTGCGCGCCGTGCCCGCCGATATCGATGTGAAGCCTTCCATGGCGGATATCATCAACAAATCGGTGAACCAGACCCTCTCCCGAACCATCATGACTTCCGCCACCACTCTGGTGGCCAGCCTTGCCCTGTACCTGCTGGGCGGCAGCGTCATCCACGACTTCGCCTTCACCATCACCCTCGGCGTCGTGTTCGGCACCTTCTCCTCCGTCTTCGTGGCATCCCCCATCCTCATGGCTTTCGGCAACGTGGACCTCTACCACCAGAAGGCCAATAAGAACGACGACTACGAACGCCCCGGCGAACACGGCGTCGTGTAACACAGTCACCGCATGAACGAAGCCCCTCCGGCCTTTCGCCAGAGGGGCTTCCTTTTATCCTTCGCAGTCTTGCTAGAACAGCTTCTTCCCATCAGAGAATGCCCTGCCGACCTTCTCGCCAAGCACACGGTACTCAAGCCGCACAGGGTCGTACACTATGGGCTGGAGCAGGCCTGCATCCACATTGCCATCTTCTCCAAGCACGCTCTCATCCACAGAAACGTTCACGATGCGGCCGACCATGTGGTTGCTCTCGATATCGTACGATACCAGCTCACACTCGAGGGCCATGGGGAGCTCCTCGATGAGCGGAGCGTCCACGAACTCAGACCTGCGGGCGGTGAAGCCGGCTTTGGCGAACTTGTCGGCCACCTTGTTGCCGGAGGCTATGCCCACATAGTCGCATTCCGCGAGTCGGCCGCGAGTGCCCACGCTCACGGTGAAAGCCTTCCTCGCAAGGATGTTCTTCGTTGTCTTGTGCCCTTCGGAAAGGCAGATGCCCACCATGTCGTCGGTATGGATGCCGCCCCATGCGGCGTTCATGGCATTGGGCACTCCGGCTTCGTCATAGGCCGCAACGATGAGCACCGGCATGGGATAAAGCCAGGTCTTGACGCCAAAATTCTTTCTCATAGTTCACCTCACAGGGATGCTTCAAAATCGCCCGCTCCTCAAAGCGGGAAATGGCAGCGCACGGCATGCCCGGCCTCAAGCTCTACCAGAGGCGGCTCCAGCTCGCGGCAGAGCGGCTTTGCATAAGGGCAGCGGGGGTGGAACGCACAGCCGGGAGGAGGAGCCAGCGGACTCGGCATCTCACCGGCAAGGGGCTTCCTCTCTCCTCTGCGGGAAGGATCGCGCGAAGGCGCGGCCGCTAGGAGAGCTTCCGCATAAGGATGGGCCGCATGCTTGAAGAGCTCTTCGGAGGAGGCAAGCTCCACGATGCGGCCAAGGTACATGACCGCCACCCTGTCGCTCATGAAGCCGATGACGCCGAGGTCGTGCGAAATGAAGAGATAGCTCAGCCCCATGCTCTCCTGCATATCCTTGAGCAGATTGAGAGCCTGCGCCTGCACCGAAGCGTCGAGCGCGGAAACAGGCTCGTCGCAGACCAGAACGCCCGGTCTGGCGATGAGGGCGCGGGCCACGGCCACTCTCTGTCGCTGGCCGCCGGAGAACTCATGCGGATAGCGGGCGAAATGCTCCGGCTGCAGTCCCACTCGAACAAGGATATCGCCCACCCTGTCCCTCAGTTCGGCACGGGAAAGCGGCCTGCCTGAAGCCCTCGCCGCAAGCATGAGAGGCTCGGCTATGCTGGCCCCCACAGTCTGGCGCGGATCGAGAGAAGAGAACGGGTCCTGAAAAACCATCTGGATGCGGGAGGCTCGTTCCAACGGCGTCCATGCCGACAGCTCCCTGCCGGAAAGCAGTATCGAACCGGCACTGGGAGGAAGAAGGCCGACGGCCATGCGGGCCAGCGTGGACTTTCCGCAGCCGGATTCGCCCACAAGGCCGAGAGTTTCTCCCGGACGGAGAGCCAGGCTCACATCGTTCACGGCTTTCACGCTCGCCGAACGCGGGTCGAACATGCCGCGCCGCACAGTGAACTCCCGGCTCACGCCTTTCATTTCCAGCAATGCTTCCATGAAATCTATTCCTTCTTCGTCAAACCTGCCGACAAGACTGCTGTCAGCTCTTCCCAGACTATCCCAGCCTCCAGGCCGCCGCAAGAGGCGGATTCTGTAACAGGCCAGAAAATATAAAAGTCTGGACATCACGCCCTGCCTGTTCTAATTGATGAGACAGGCCAGACTCCGTACCATCGTCATCAAATGGCAGACCTGCCTTATTCGCCGCCCTTTTTTGACAAAGTGTTACACTCTCGGGCTTTTGATTGCCCTGCAGAGGCTGTTCTGCAAAACTTGCGCATTCTCCCTGTACTGCAACAGAGCGTATTTATGCTGAATCGTTTCATCGCTTCCTTCTGCCTGCTGGCGGCCCTGTGCCTCCAGCCGCTGCATGCCCTTGCCAACGTTCCTGTATTCACCTTTGCCGACGTACAGGCCAGAGCCCAGGACCTTGCACGCGCCCCCTACTCTGCCACACCCTCCGTTCCTGAGTTCCTCACCAAGCTGAGCTACGCCGACTGGCACGCCATACGCTTCCGCCCGGAAAAGGCTGTCTGGGCCGCCGAAGAGCTTCCTTTCAACGTACAGCTCTTCCATACTGGCCTCTACTACGACAGGCCGGTGACCATACATCTCATCGACAGCACTTCTGTCACCCCCCTCTCTTTCGACTCCTCCATGTTCCAGTACGGGTCGGAAACCCTTGCCCGCCAGAGCGCGGAAGCCAAGGGGATCGGCTTTGCAGGCTTCCGCATACATTATCCGCTGAACCGCCCGGACTATAAGGACGAAGTGGCTGTTTTTGTGGGTGCTTCCTATTTCCGCGCACTGGGCAAGGGCAACAATTACGGCATTTCCTCCCGCGGCCTTGCGCTGGATACGGCCTCCGCTCAGGGCGAAGAATTCCCCTATTTCAAGGAATTCTGGATAGAACGCCCCGCCGCAGATGCCAAAAGCATCACTATCTATGCCCTCATGGACAGCCCCAGCCTCGCCGGCGCCTACCGCTTCGTCATCACTCCCGGCGCTCCTACGGTCATGGACGTGCAGTGCGCCCTCTTCGCTCGCGAGGGCGGCAGAGATTTCGAAAAGGTCGGGCTCGCTCCGCTCACCAGCATGTTCTTCTACGGAGAAGAGAAAAACGGCCGCAGCGGCGATCATCGCCCTGAAGTCCATAACTCCGACGGGCTGCTCTTCGAAAACGGCAAGGACTGGACCTGGATGCCGCTGGACAATCCCAAACGCCTCAGCGTGACGGCCTTCCCCCTGAACACTCCCCGCGGCTTCGGCCTGCTCCAGCGCGACGGCGACTTCAAAAGCTATCACGACCTTGCCGCCCGCTACGAAACACGCCCGTCTCTCTGGGTGCGCCCCGAGGGCGACTGGGGCAACGGCAGCCTCAGCCTCGTGAAGATCCCCACCGAAGATGAGATGCATGACAATATCGTGGCCTTCTGGAGTCCCGCCAAGCCGCTTTCTGAAGCCAAGGAAGGCCAGCCCGCACAGGAACTTCCCTATCCTTCCATGATGCAGTACCGCTGGAAGCTGTTCTGGATGCTGCCTGACGTAGCCCTGCATGACCTCGGCGCCGCCACTTCCACCCGCATCTCCCAGAACGAAGACACCATGACCTTCCATGTGGACTTCGAAGGCGGCATGCTCAGCTCTCTCGCCCCCGACACCGGCCTCGCCAGCATCGTCGAACTGCCGGAATACGTCACGCCCCTCGGCAAAAAGCTCACCTACAATCCCGCCACCCATGGCTGGCGCCTCGAGTTCACCTTCCGCCTGCCTCAGAAGGGCGGCATGCTCGACAGCCTCATGGCCGCGCGCAAGGGCCCGCTGAACCTGCGATTCAAGGCTCTGCTCAAGCAGGGGGAAAACCTGCCCGACGCCATCACCGAGACCTGGGTCTACGACTGGCAGCTCCTGCCCAAGTAAGTTCCATGGGAGGGGCTGCCCTCCGGCAAAAAAAGGATCCTTATGAACTCCTATCAGGATAAGGACTTCCAAGTCCGCGACAGAGTGCTCCTCTACGCTCGCGGGCTCGACCTGCCACCTACGGAAAGCGTTGAAATAGCCTTCAAAAGCCTTGAACGCTGCCGTTCCGAGCACCTCACCTACGCCGAAGCACTGGAAAACCTGCACCTCATCCTTGCTGAACGCGGCCGGGAACTCATCCCCAGCGACGACAAGCCCCATCTGACCTCCGTGCCCCCCATGAAGCGCAGCACCATGCTCCCCGAAGAGCTGGACCGCACACCATGGATGAGCATCCTCAAGAAGACCTTCCGCCGCCTCTTCCGCGCCCTTGCCCCCAGCGTGCCTCTGCGCGCCTCGTGGAAAGACAGCGCGGAACGCCAGCTGAAGCAGCAGGAATGGGGCAAGGTGGCCGGACGCCGCCGCTCCCTGCTCATGACGCTCATACTCGTGCCTGCCATCATAGGCGCGTTCATCATGTACAATATCTTCCCCGAGCAGGGCATAGAAGCCGTGAAGGTAACGACTTCTGTTCTTTTTGCCATACTTTTCGGGTGGATATCCATAGGCTTCTGGATGTGTGCCGCCGGGTGCTGGCAGCTCATGCGCAAGGTGGACCGTTTTGCCCCCACGGCCGGATGCGACGCCGTGAACATAGCCGACGACTGCCGCACCGCCATACTCTTCCCAGTCTATAACGAAGACCCGCATAAATACATGGCAGGCATAGCCGCCACCTGGCATTCCCTCGTTGCCACGGGAGAAAGCGGAAAATTCGACATCTTCATCCTCAGCGACTCCACCAGCCCCGAAGCCTGGGTGGCCGAAGAAGAAGCCTGGTACGAATTCTGTCGCCGCGAGGAAGCCTTCGGGCATATCTTCTATCGCCGCCGCCGCAACAACACCAAGCGCAAGAGCGGCAACGTGGCCGATTTCTGCCGCCGCTGGGGCGCGCACTACCGCTACATGATCGTCTTCGATGCCGACAGCGTCATGAGCGGCCGCACCATGGTGCGCATGGTGAAATCCATGGAACTGCACCCTGAGATGGGCATACTGCAAACCCCGCCGCTGGCTGTGAACATGAACAGCCTCGTGGCCCGCGTCCAGCAGTTCGCCAACCATCTTTACGGCCCCATCTTCGCCACCGGCCTGCATTTCTGGCTGCTGGGCGACGCCCAGTTCTGGGGGCATAACGCCATCATACGCACGCGCCCCTTCATCAAGCACTGCGAACTGCCCTCCCTGCCCGGGCGAGGCCCCCTTGCCGGCGATATCATGAGCCACGACTTCGTGGAATCCGCCCTCATGCGCCGCGCCGGCTACGGCGTATGGCTGGCCTACGACCTCGACGGCTCGTGGGAAGAAAGCCCCCCCACGCTCATTGATGAGCTCATACGCGACCGCCGCTGGTGCCAGGGCAATCTCCAGCATAGCCGCCTCATCTTCTCCGGCGGCATCTTCCCCACGCATCGCGCCCTGTTCATCAACGGCATCATGTCCTACGCTTCCGCTCTGCTCTGGCTGTTCTTCCTCGTGTTCAGCTCCATACAGGCCGTGAGCGAAGCCTTCATCCCGCCTTCCTACTTCCCCAGCACGCCTACCCTATTCCCCATATGGCCTACCTGGTACCCACAGTGGGCCCTGCTCCTTCTGGGAAGCACCGCTGTCATGCTCTTCATGCCCAAGGTCTTTGCCATCGCCCTCACAGCCTGCCGGGGCAGTTCCAAGAACTTCGGCGGCTTCTTCAACATGTGCATGAGCGTGCTCGCAGAAATACTCATCTCCACCATGCTTGCCCCGATCCGCATGATATTCCACAGCTTCTTCGTCGTGACCACTCTGCTGGGCTGGAAGGTCGGCTGGAACGTGCAGAACCGTGACGACACAGGAACCAGCTGGGAAGACGCCATTCGCTTCCACTGGTGGAGCACCCTTCTCGGCATAGTCTGGGGCGGCCTCATGTGGCTCATCAATCCCGGCTTCTTCTGGTGGTTCTCGCCCATAGCCTTCGGCCTCGCCTTCTCCATTCCGCTCTCGGTGTTCACCAGCCGCGTGAGCTGGGGCCTTGCCGCTCGCCGCATGGGACTTTTCGTCACCGCCTCCGAACTCAGTGAAGCCCCTGAACAGGCCGATATGCACCAGGAAGCCAAGCGCCCGGAACGCTACTGCCCCTTCTTCATCGAAGCTTCCCTTGGATTCACCCGCGCCGTGGTCATCCCGCGCGTCCATGCCCTGCATATCGCACTTATACGCCGCCGCGTATGGGAACAGCCCGTAAGCGAAGCGCGCACGCAAGCCAACCGCACACTGCTCGAAAAAGCTCTTGAGCTAGGCCCTGCAAAACTCAGCAGGCAGGAAAAGTCCGAATTCCTCACGGACCCGCACCTTCTGCACGAACTGCATCGACGCGTGTGGGAACTCCCCCCGGACAAAGGCTGCGAATGGGGCGTGTGCCAGCGTTAGGACATGTTGCGTGTGGGGAAGGGGGAGTACCTTTCTGGAGAAAAACTTTCTCCCCCCTCTTCCAAAGACTTTTGATCGTGTAAACGAAAGCCCGGAGTGCTGACCGCACTTCGGGCTTTTCTTTGGCAGAATACTCTGCAATGCGCATATAAGCCATGAGGCCGATGCTGGCGGAACACAGTTCCGGCGGCACCGGCCTCACGAATTATGGAGCTGTGGGGGAGAAGCTCCCCCACAATTCTCTCTTTTTAGTCAAGGGAAGCAGCTTCTTCCACCATTTCGAAGGCTTCGATGACGTCGCCGATCTTGATGTCGTGGAAGTTTTCGAGGCCGACGCCGCATTCGAGGTTGCGCACAACTTCGCGGGCATCGTCCTTATGGCGCTTGAGGGATGCGATCTTGCCGGTGTAGACCACCACGCCGTCGCGCAGGAGGCGGGCAAGGGCGGAGCGGGTGAGCTTGCCATCGGTGACCATACAGCCGGCGATAACGCCGACCTTGGGCACGGAGAAGGTGTCGCGCACTTCGGCCTGGCCGAGGTACACTTCCTTGGACACAGGAGCCAGCAGACCGGCCATGGCGGCCTTGATCTCTTCACCCAGCTTGTAGATGATATCGTAGAAGCGGATATCCACCTGCTCCTGTTCGGCCACTTCCTTCACCTTGGCGGTAGGACGCACGTTGAAGCCGATGATGATGGCATTGGAAGCCGTAGCGAGCATGACGTCGGATTCGGAGATGGCGCCGGCGCCGCCGTGGATGATCTCGATACGCACCTTTTCCGTGCCGATCTTGCGCAGATATTCGGTGATGGCTTCCAGAGAGCCCTGCACGTCGGCCTTGAGCACCACGTTGAGCACGAGGGCTTCCTTGGCGTCGGCACGCTGGCTGAGGAAGTTTTCGAGGGTCACGCGGGAACTCTTGGCCAGTTCCTTCTCGCGCAGCTTGGTGGCACGGGATTCGGCGATGCGGCGGGCCGTCTTTTCGTCGGCGAGAACCACGAATTCTTCACCGGCTTCCGGCACACCGTCGAAGCCCTGGATCTCAACAGGCATGGAAGGACCGGCTTCCTTGATCTTGCGACCCTGGTCGTTGAACATGGCGCGCACGCGGCCGGAGAATACGCCGCACACGAAGATATCGCCCTGACGGAGCGTACCTTCCTGCACGAGCACAGTGGCCACAGGGCCACGGCCCTTGTCCAGCTTGGCTTCCACAACGTGGCCGCGGGCGGGCTTGTCGGGATTGGCCTTGAGTTCGAGCACTTCGGCCTGAAGGGCAATGAGCTCGAGCAGATCGTCGAGGCCCTTGCCCGTCTTGGCGGAGACCATGCCCACGATGGTGTCGCCGCCCCAGTCTTCAGCCTGAAGGCCGAGTTCGGCGAGCTCGCGGAGCACACGGTCGGGGTTGGCGGTTTCCTTATCGATCTTGTTCACGGCCACCATGATGGGAACACCGGCGGCGCGGGAGTGGTTGATAGCTTCGCGGGTCTGGTCCATGACGCCGTCGTCGGCGGCAGCCACGAGCACCACGAGGTCGGTGAGCTGGGCGCCGCGGGCGCGCATGGCGGTGAAGGCCGCGTGGCCGGGAGTATCGAGGAACACGATATCGCCGCGCTTGGTCTTCACATGGTAGGCGCCGATATGCTGAGTGATGCCGCCGGCTTCGCCGCTGGTGACGCTGGTCTTGCGGATAGCGTCGAGCAGAGAGGTCTTGCCATGGTCGACGTGGCCCATGATGGTCACGACAGGAGGACGGCCCTTGAGCATTTCGGGGGTATCGGCAGTGGCCACGGAGGTGAGGATATCTTCTTCAGAGAAGCCCACCTTTTCCACTTCATAGCCGAATTCGGCAGCCACGAGGGTGGCGGTGTCGATATCCAGCGCATTGTTGATGGTAGCCATGACGCCAAGGCCGAACAGGATCTTGATGATCTCGCTGGACTTCACGCCCATCTGATGGGCCATGTCGGACACGCGGATGGATTCTTCCACGCGCAGCTTGCGCTTTGCGGCCTTCATGGGCGCAGTGGAAGCAACGGGAGCCTGATGGTGCTGCTTCTTGGGCTTGTGGGAACGACGGCGCACCATGCCGCCGTCTTCATCCATCATATCATGGAAGTCAGGAGCAGCATGACGAGTACGGGAGAAATCCTCGTTCTCGCGCGGGAAGTCGTTGCTGGAGTGACGGCTCTTGGTATTGCGCTTCTTGCGGCTCTGCTCGTTTTCCATGGGAGGCTGAGCAGCAAAGGGAGCGCCGCCGCCGAAGCCGCCGGGACGAGGTCCTCCGGGGCGCGGGCCGCCAGGACGGGGACCGCGAGGACCGCGTGCGCTGTCACGATCGCGGCTGTCGGCATCGCGGCCGTCACGACCGTCGGCAGGACGGGGACCGCGAGGACCGCGCATATCGCCGCGAGGAGCGCGATCGTCACGACCATCACGGCCGCCGCGGCCTTCGCCGTCGCGGGAAGGACGGCCTTCGCCGGGCGCAGCAGGGCGCACGATGCGGGCCTGCGTGGGATCGGGCCGGGAGATGACGCGCACGCGAGGAGCGGCATTCTCGGCAGGAGCAGGCTTGCGGGCCTCTTCGGCCTCAGGCTTCTCTTCACGACGGCGTTCCTGCACGGGAGGCAGGAGGCTGGGCTGGGAAGAGCCTTCGGGCTCGGCCGTGAAGGCGGCGGAAGAACGGCGTTCGGCCTTGGGGGCTTCTGCCTTCACCGCAGCCTTGGCTTCAGGCGCGGCGACGACCTTGGCGGCAGGAGCGGCCTTGGGCTCAGCCTTGGGAGTCACGATGCGGGCGGCAGGGGCCGCGGCCGGCTTGGCTTCCACCACGCGGGCACGGCGAGGAGCCTCGGCCTTGGCTTCTTCTGCAGGCTTGGCAAGCTTGGGAGCTTCGGCCTTTTCTTCGGCCTTGGCTTCGACCTTAGGGGCTTCGACCACCACAGCGGCCTTGGGCTCAGCCTTGGGAGTCACGATACGGGCGGCAGGAGCGGCAGGCTTGGGCTCCACCACACGGGCGCGGCGGGGCTTCTCGGCCTTGGCTTCTTCTGCAGGCTTGGCAGCCTTGGGAGCCCTTTCAGCGGCGGCTTCGGCCTTGGCTTCCACAGGCGCGGCAGGGGCCGCAGGAGCGGCCTTGACTTCGGCGGCCGCAGGAGAAGCAGGCTTCTCTTCAGCCGCAGGATCGGCAGCGGCAGGGGCCGCGGCCGGCTTGGAACGACGACGCACTATGACGTCCTTGCTTACATCTTTGCGGACAACTTCCACAGAGGCCTCCGACTTCTTCACATTTTCGAATTCTTCAGGGGAGAGAGAACCCTTGGCGGTTTTCTTCACGCCAAGCTTTCCCAAACGGGCCACCAGTTCGGCCGGGGCAATGCCCAGCTCGGCAGCGGCATCAGTGACTTTTATTTTTTCCATTCTTGCTCCCCTTTTGAGATTTGCGCCTGAATTTCATGCCTGCGAAACGTTCCCGGCACTGCGGGGACTGGCATACATACCAGCCCCGGCCCGTCTTCACCGCAGTCTCGTCAGCTTCAAGCCCGTTCCCTGCGGCACCTTCAGCGGCAGGCACATGGCGCAGGAGCTGCGACTTGGCAAAGCGCTGTCTGCATATGACGCACATGCGGACAGGCTCACGCCTTTCCGTCATGCTCTTATTCCTCTTCCGCCTCGGCGGCTTCACCGTCCACAACAGGGCTCAGGAAGTTCACCGCGGCGCGCAGGTCAGCGATGCGGGCGGCGGTCAGTTCCAGGCGTTCGGCCAGTTCTTCGTCGGAAGCTCCACGCAGGGCTTCCAGAGAGTTGAAACCGGCTTCCATGAGACGATCCACAGCTATCTCCGCCACGCTGGCGACCTGTTCAAGGCCGCAGCCGGAGGCGTTGGCCTCGCTGTAGCGGGATTCGGTAAAGATATCGATCTTCCAGCCCAGCAGCTTGGCGGCAAGCTTCACGTTCTGGCCCTTGCGGCCAATGGCGTTGGTGAGCTGATCGTCGGGCACGGTCACTTCGAGCAGGTTGCTGGCTTCGTCCACGGTGATGCGGGAGACAACGGCGGGAGCCAGAGCATTGCGGGCGTAGGTAGCGATGTCGGGGCTCCAGACCACGATATCGATACGTTCGCCATGCAGTTCCTGCACGATGTTCTGGATGCGGGAACCGCGCACGCCAACGCAGGCGCCCACGGGATCGATGTCGCGCTCACGAGAGAGCACGGCCACCTTGGCGCGGGAACCGGGGTCGCGGGCGACGCCCATGATCTGCACGGCGCCGTCGTCCACTTCGGGCACTTCGCGGCGGAACAGGGCGGCCATGTAGTCGCGATGGGAGCGGGAAACGATGACCTGAGGGCCGCGGCCTTCACGGCGCACATCGATGATGAGAGCCTGGATGCGGTCGTTGCGCTTGTAATGTTCGCGGGGGATCTGCTCCTCCTTGGCGAGAAGGGCTTCGGTACGGCCGAGGTTGATGACCCATCCGCCCTTGTCGCGGCGCTGGATCATGCCGCTGACGATCTCGCCCACGCGATCCTTGAACTCGTTGTAGACCTGTTCCTGCTCGGCATCGCGCATGCGCTGGATGATGACCTGCTTGGCAGACTGGGCGGCGATGCGGCCCAGATCTTCCACCTTGAGGCGGAAGCCCATTTCGTCATCAAGCTGGATGGAAGGGTCATGTTCGCGGGCGTCTTCGAGGGAGATCTGAGTGAGAGGATTCTCGACTTCTTCCACCACGAACTTGAACTGGAAGACTTCGATGTCGCCGGTATCGTCGCTGTAATGAACTTCCACGTCCAGATCGTCGCCGTACTTGCGGATGACAGAGGTACGCACAGCTTCTTCAAGGGTGCTCACGAGCATGTCGCGATCGAGGCCCCTGTCCTTGCTGATCTGTTCGATAGCTTTCTTCAGTTCCAGACTCATGTTTTACTTACCTCCGCCTTTGCCGGACGCCTTCTTGGCGTTCTTTCCGGCTCCGGGCTTGCTGGTGTCGGGGAAAATATGGA
>JAFQPD010000040.1 GCA_017411945.1 Mailhella sp. | reverse complement strand
CATACACTAAAAATCGCGTGAAACGACGGTGTAGCCGAGCTTGATCTTATAGCCCCACCAGTCGCTGGGAAGCTTCAAAGCGATAGCTTCCCATGTGACTCCTTCATCCTTGGAAAGAACACAGGATTCATCAGCCTTGAGTTTATAAACGATTGTGACCCTTTTGCCGGGGCCGCGCTGTTTTTTCAGTTTCCTCAGCGGATCGCTGTGGCGTATCTCCACATTGGCCTTTCCTGAAGGGGTTTCCACCGTGCAGGCCAGTACGAGCTGAATATCTTTCAGGGCGGTGAACACACGGTCTTCACTGCGGTTGGTGAAGGGGAGGCTGAGTTCCAGTTCAACGCCTTCCGTCTGCCCTGCCTCGTTGCTGATGAAGCGTTTGTATAAAGGATTTATGCTGTACGTCAGCCAAGGGGATTCCGCCTTGCTTTCCACGAATTCCTGCGTTGGACGAGGTTCGGCGGGCGGCGATTCCACCGTGGACGGGAGGGAAACTGCGGGGGAAGCCGAATCGCTGTTGAACGAAGGGCCGGAAGCCTCGCCGCCGTTCGCAGGAGTGAGGGGCTCATCCGTATTAAAAGAAGGCCCGGCCAGAGCGCTCCCCGAGTACAGCAGGGAGGTTAGGGCGAGAACTGTCAGGGTACGCATCACGGTATTCATTGAGCAAGGTCTCCGTATCTGTTTAGAAAGGCATGAGCTGGAGCGAGCCGTCCTCGCCGCTCTGCGTGATGGCGAAGCGACAGGTCCTGCCGCTTTCGTCCTCGTAGGAAATGCCGTACTGCGGGATGTTCTCAAAGAGAGGCAGGCCCATGACAAGCGGGCGCCGCTGTTCCAGCGTGGCCTTCTTGAACAGCTCTGTGGCCTTGAAGCGAACCTTGCCGTTCTCGTCCACGTCCACGAATTCGAGCTTCAGAACCTTGACGTTCCTGACCGTGCTTTCGGCACAGACGGCCACTTCGACCTGCGCCTGATCTCTGGGGTTCAGGAAAGTTTCGTAGGAGATGGCCCCCTTCAGGGCGTCGTCAGCCCACCGGATGCGCACCGCAGGGGAAGCCGCAGGCTGGTCGGCCCGGGCAGGAGCGGCTTCCGCCTTTCTCCAGTTGCGGAACGGAGTGAACTCGGCAGAGGCATTCTGCCGGGCCAGAGCTTCTTCCGCCTTCTCGAAGGCTGCCTTGGGGATCTCCTGCGATGCCTTCTTGTCCGGCGTGCCGAGGTCGTTCCAGTAATAGCCGAGTTCGAAAGCCTCGTTCTTGTGGTCGGTGAACCAGTAGTCGTGCCAGACCAGCTTCGTGCCGTCCTGAGACAGGCCGCAGATGCCGAGGATCTGCATCATGGCCCCGCCGGAACCGTGATGCTTGATGAGGCCGCCATTCATGAGGGCGAAGCAGTTGCGCGTGGTGCCTTCCTGCACGAGAACGGCCTTGCCGTCCTTCTCCGTATAGAGGGCGTAGATCTCCTGCCCAAGGGTCTTGCCGTTTTCGGCATAGACAGGCGAGATGAGCAGTTCGTTCCTGCCGTCGCCGTTCAGGTCGAGCAGGGCCCAGCCCACAGAGGCCAGAGCTTCCGGCCCGGCATTGCCGCGCCAGCGTTCCATGACGCCGTATTCGCCGTCCTGCCAGTCGCGGTCGGGATAATTGTGGGCAAGGATATCGTGCATGTTGTCGAGCACAGGGACATAGGCCGCAGGAACTCCGACCGGAACTGCGCCCGTGGCTTCGGGAACAGGGGAAGCCGCTTCGCCCTTCGGGCTGTCGCCGCCAAGTGCAGAGCGAAGGCTGTCGCCGCCCAGCGCAGAGCGAAGGCTGTCGCCTTCCAGCACCACACGGAAGCCTATCCACTTGCTCCGCTTGGTGGGCTTGTCGCCGTCGCGGCTCACGAAGGAGCAGGTCTCAATGGCGTCTTCATAGGAGCCGCCGCGCCATACGCGCATATTGCCGACAGCAGGCCCGGTAGGATCGACGCCCGGCATGCCGCCATAGTAGTCGTGCTGCCAGAAGTCCTGCACCCATTCGCGCACGTTGCCGCCCATGTCGTAGAGGCCCCAGTCGTTAGGCTTCTTCTGTGCTACGGGGTGCGTCTTCTTGTCCGGCCCGAACCATTCGTATTCGCGCAGGCTCTGGGGGAAGGCAGACGCGCCGTCGCCCGTTATCCATGTGGCCTGGCTCCCGGCACGGTAGGCGTGTTCCCATTCCGCGCTGGTAGGCAGGCGGTAGCGGCGCGGAGCGTCCAGATCATTGAGTTTCTTCACGAAAGCCTGTGCGTCGTTCCACGAAACGCGATTCACGGGCAGATCGTCGCCAAGGAAAGGCTCGCTGGGGTTCTGCCCGCCCATCACGGCCTTCCACTGGCCCTGCGTGACTTCCGTGGTCGCCATGCCGAACTCTGTGCTGATGGTGATGTCCCGCCTCGGCTCGACGCCTGCCCAGCCGTAGCGGCCTATGACTGTCTTGCCCGCCGGGATGAGGCTGAAGGTCATGCCGAAGCTGTTGGTCCACTGCGGCACTTCCGCGGCAGAAACGGCAGAAGGGAGCGCGAAGGTCAGAGAAAGAAGGGCGGGAAGAAGAAGTCTGCGCATAGGCACCTCGCAGGGATTTGCATGGTATGAAGGCTGTCAGCGTTTCTTAGCGAAAGCACTGAGAAAAATATCGCGCATGGCCCGGGGCCATCCTTCCTCGGGCCTGCTGTTTCTCTGGAAATGCAGGCGTTCGCCGGAGGCGTAGTCCACGCTCATGCGGCAGGGGCCGAACATGGGCGGCAGACCGGCGGTCACGCGGTCGATTCCGTTGAGCGCGGCCAGATTGAAGCGGTCGATGACCTGCTGAAGCTCGGCAAGCAAGGCGTCATCGGCCTGCACCGTTGCTCCGTTACCGGCTTCTATCGCTATCCTGCCGGAAGCCTCCTTCTTTACGGTGAAGTTCCAGTGCTCGATAGCTTCGTGCGGAGACGTTTCGTCTCTAAGGAGGAAAGACGTGCTGAACGCTGTTATCTCCTTGGATTTGATGACCTTCGGTGCGGCTCTATCTGTCCTGTCCGTGACGCCGCCGCAAAGGGGAGCTTCCGCAGAGGCATCGTATCCGGCCAGAAAAACGCCGGTCAGCACCGCAAATATGGCTGTCAGAAACTTCTTCATGCCTTCTCCTAGTTCCCTATGCTCTGGGTCAGGACTTCACGCACCTTGCCGCCTTTCACCTCAAAGACGTGGTACGCATAGCCTTCGTAATGGGCCGTGGCCGCGACGATTTCAAGCACGCCGTCGCCGTTCAGGTCGGAAAACTGGCAGGCCCTGGCGACGACAGGCGGCGTCCAGTTATCGTCCACCGGGGTAGAGCCCTTGGGCGAAGCAAACATGTGCAGAGGGAGTTCTACCACCTTCCCGGCCACTATCCTGCGGAGCAGGAGCAGAGAATAGGCTCCCGGCCGTGCCTCTTCCGGCAGGCCCGTGCCCGTGAAGAGGGGCTTGTCGGCCTCGAAACAGGCTTCTCCCTTGACCGCGATGTTCTGGGCGCAGATGAGCACTTCGTCCACGCCGTCGCCTTCGAGGTCTATCTTGAAGAGCTGAGCGAGTTTCGGAGTTTCTGCATTCAGCCCCTGCGCGGCGAGGAACTTTTTCACGATGCCCTGATAGGTGGCGTTGCCGGGCTTCATGACTGCGGCCTTGCGGGGCTGGACATCCCACGGGCAGAGGATGGTGAGCAGGCCGGAAGGCTCCTCGATAACGCCGGAAGGGGTTTGCACGTCGAAGCGGGGCACGCTGTCCTGTGAACAGGTGAATTCTCCCGGGTGCTCACTGCGAATGGCGCAGATGACGCCCTCGCCTTTCAGGCTGTTCAGTCCGAAAACGCGGCACTCCTCGCCGCCCCAGACATGCAGAGGCTGGAAACGCCCGCCGTTCTGGAGCTGTTCGGCACTTACCCAGCCATCCTGCGGAGTCCAGCCGCCGAGAAGGATATTGCCGAAGCCGAAGCGGGAGACCTTGCTCATGTCGAAGGACGCGGCAGATTCCTGAGCAGAGGCGGGAACTGTGAACATCAGAAGGGACAGCAGACAGGAAAGCAGTATCTTGTTCATGGTCACTCCCGAGAGCCGAGGATATTGTCGGCAAAGAGCCTGAGGTCATGACGAAAACTGCGGTAGTCCGCGGGGAACTTGTTCTCACCGCTCGCCGTTATCTGCGTTCCATCACGGAACGCAAGAGAAAGGCTGAATCCTTCGCCGTCCAGCACGTCCATGCGCGGCCTGCCCTTGAAGCCGTCCCACGAGCGCACGCCGTTCTTTTCCAGAAGCGCTTCCAGTTCGGCGAGCTGGGCGGCATCGAGCACGGCTTCCTTCCTGCTGTCGGGGCTGTAGCCCACAACGCGGCTCAGCACCAGCACCGGGCCGCCCTTGTCCATGCGTTCGTAAAGGCGCACATCTTCGCCGAGGACCATGCCGGACACACGGAAGGACAGCGCGGCGAGATTCGTGGGCGGCAGGGCCTTGCCGGCAGGGGCGTCCATCACGTCGTCCATGGCCTTGAGCAGAGGAGCCAAGGCTTCGCGGAAGCCTTCAGGCGCGCCGCCTGTGCCGCTGTGGCCGATGATCTCTATGCGCTGTCTGGTATCGTAGGTGACGTACAGGCTGAGTTGACGCTTGCCGTCATCGGTACGTTCCAGAAAGCCGTGATGCTTCTCCAGCCCGGAGGCGCGGACGAGTTCGGCCAGCTCGTCGGAAAAGCCGGGGTACAGGGCACGGCTCATGCGCCTGCCGTCCTTGCGGCGGGCGAGGGTAGTTATGCCGTCTTCCACGTCGAAGTCGTAGGAAATGCCGTGCTCCAGCCAGAGCAGGCCGGTCAGCTTGCGCGGGGTGGCGGCCTTGAGCGCGTCCACCTTAGGGCCGAAGAAATCGCGGATGGCCTGTTCGGCGGCAAGGCGCTTAGGGCTGGTGCCGTCGTCCGCGCCGGAGAAAGAGACTTTCAGCGGCAGGGCGTCCGGCTTTTCAGGTTCAAACACCGCGCTGAAATGCCAGCGGCAGAGGCGCGCCTTTTCTCTGTCGGAAAGGCCGTAGAGCTTGGAATCGTCCATCTGTCCGGGCCAGTCCGCAAGGTCGAGGCCGGCAAGGACGGGCGCCATCTCGCGGTTCAGAGAGCCGTCGGTCTGCGTGCTGAAGGTGTCGGGCCGGGGGCGGCCCTGCGAAAAGTATATCCTGTTCCGCTGAAGCTCGAAGCGCACGCGCTCCAGCCCGCCGGGGCGTTCGGTCTTCTCGCCGTATTCGGCCCAGTAGTGGAAATAGCGCACCACGCCGTTCTTCGGCAGGTCCGGCACGGGAGCGGCAGGGGCAGGGCTTGCAGAAAACAGGGGCAGCAGCAGGCCGAGAAGCCCGGTCCATAAAGCGCGGCATACGTTCATAGCTTCCCTCCTACTACTTCTTCCAATCCTTCACAATGCGGGCCTGACATTCAAGCAGATCGTTCGGGCTGGGCGTCACCTGCTGTTCGTTCACCCAGCGGTCGACAGATTTTCCGTTCTGCGAGGTACGAACCTTCAGCCATTCGCCCTTTCGTTCGAGCGGGCGCAGAGGCGTATCCTCTGGAACCTTGATGTCGGAATCGGCATTCCAGCTCGGCGCAACATAGAGCCACGGGTCGCCGTCTTCGGAGGCACAGGCGCATAGGGCCAGCACGGAACCGTGCATCCAGCCCCCGGCGGGCACGGTGGACGCGTTTTCTATCTCGTATTCCTCAACGGGGAAGGGCTGTACGCGGAACCAGCCCTTTTTCGATTCCAGCACCCGCACGATGCGCGGGCCTGTACTGAACGGAAGCACGCCCAGCACCTTGCCCGAAGGAGCGGCGCGCAGATTAGTCCCGGCAGGGTCGGCATCGGAAACGAGGGCAGGAACTGCCGACACTTCGGCAAGGCAGGGCGCGGCAAAGAACGCCAGAAAAACGGCGGAAAACAGAAGGAACAGTTTTTTCATGCGGGCCTCCTTGCTTGCAGGGGCGGTCTGCCGTGCGGCGATCTTAGCTCTTTTTTACGCCACAACGCTTCTCCATACTATTACCCCAGGGGTGAAAATGCCGCGAAACAGGGATTTTTTTCGTTCAGGAAGCGCAATTTCACCCTGCGGGTAATTGTTTACACCTTTCAGGCGTGCCATGATGCAAGGAACAGGGAGGCCACATGCGCGTTATCTTTTCCATCGTTTTCCTATGTCTCGGCCTGCTTTCCAGCGCACATTGTTCTGCTGCCGCCGAAACTTCTTCAACAGCCGAACGCTATTTCGATGCCGCTGCAGGCGAGGCCTATCATGCCAAGATGGCGGCCGAGATGTCCGGGCTCGTGCGCCTGAACGTCAAAGGAAGCAACGTGCGCATCCGCAGCGGCGCAGGTACGGCCTTCGAGATCGATCGCGTGGCCCAGCGGGGCGATGTCTTCTTCGCGAAGAAAGCTCCCGTGAAGGGGGAAGACGGGCTCTCGTGGTACGAGGTCGTGGCTGCGCTCCACAGTCAGGAAGACACCTCCGTCGAGAAGGTGGAAAGCAAGTTCATATGCGCCAACTTCGTTACCGCCGACCCGCTCACCAGAGAGACCAAAAACTACATAGGCGATGAGGGCTTCATCAAACGCCAGCTCTATCGGGTCTTTCCTGCCGGTCCTGTCAAGTTCATCCTCGACCGCGATACGCCTTTCCGCCCCTCCACCGACTGTCCGCTGGTGACAGACATGGGGAGAAACATCCTGCCCGCAGGTGTGAAGCTCTGCTACGGCAGTTATGCCGTTTCGGAGAGCGGATATCTTGAATTCTCCGCCGAACTCGCTCTGCCAGAAGGCGACCGCATGAATATCGGCTGGATACTGCTCGAGGACTACTCCTGCCTGAATTTCGGCAGGCACGAAACAGACATGCGCCTCATACTTGATAACGTGGTCAACTCATACCGTCAGTTCCACAAGGGCGAAGTCAAGAACATCTAAAAGACGGTCTATGCTCTGGCGGCTCGCAAACGAGGAGGTCTCATGCGTGTTCTTCTCTCTGTCATTTTTCTCTTCCTCGGCCTGCTTTGCGGCTCGCCCCATCTGGCTGCTGCCGCAAACGCTCCCTCCTGCTTCGTGTACGTCAAGGTGCTTCCCAGCGGCGAAGTGACCGTGGTGGAGACCCTGAAGGGCTTCGGCCCGAAGCTCGAACGCCCGCTCGACTTCCTCGACCGCCCCTATTCCAGCCGTTCCCCCTTCGTGCAGGAACCGCCCATGGAAGTGGTGAGCGTCAAGGCGGACGGCAAGGCCGTGAAGCCTGAGATAGTCAGGACGAACGTGAACGACGAAGTATCCAGCCGGCTCCGCCTCACGTCCGACGACGCTTCCCGCAAGACCCACGACTACAGCGTCACCTACAAGACCAGCTCCCGCGTGCTCTTCAAGTCCGACGTGGACCGCATCGAATGGGACGTGTGGGGGCGCGGGCCGAGCGGCGTCATGCTCTCCTGCGCGGTGTCCCTGCCTGAAGGCGCGAAGGTCAGCCTTCAGGAAGCCCGCCTCGGCCACGAGACCGGCGGCCATCGCCCGGTGAAGTCGTGGATAGCCAAGGACGGCGCGGCCCTCTTCAAGGCCATGGAGCCCCTTGGCGAACGCGAGAGCTTCGAAGTTGCAGTGGAATGGAACAAGGGCGTGGTGGCCTCCGACGGCTCGGAAGCCATGGTTTCCACCGTGAACATCGCCATGTGGGGGCTGTTCGCGGTGCTCCTTGCGGCCTGCGGAGGGCTCTGGTTCGTCTTCGGGCGCGATCCGCATCCCAAGCCTGCCGCCCCGCTTTTCTACCCGCCCGAAGGCCCGGACGGGCGGCCGCTTTCCCCGGCGGCTATGGCCTATATACGCAACGCGGCCTACCTGCCTTCGCGCGGCTTTGCGGCCCTGCTCATGAACCTTGCCGCGCAGAAGATGGTGGAACTCACCGGCACGGGCACGCGCAAGGATCCCTACACTATCTATACGCCTGAGGCTACGGCTGAAAAGGTGAACGCCGAAGCCCAGCGCATACTCGAAGCGCAGGCAAGCGTGGCCTATAACGAAGCCATCCCCGCATCCGCTCCCGAGAAGATACCTTCCGAAGGCACGACACAGCGCCAGCGCCGCCGCTGGCTCGAAGCACTGGAAGAGGGCAGGGGATTCGACGATGCCGAAGTGCTCACCTATCATCGCCTTTTCGAAACATGGTGGACAGAAGGCGAGGAAGAGCCGCGCCGCTGTGTCACCCTGAGCGGCGACCGCCCCTGGCTCATCGCCAGCCTGCGCGAAACGGCCTATGTGGAGCTCGCCCGCCTGTACCGCGGCCTGTGGAACCTGCGTACCGACCTCGTTCTCTTCATGTTCATGCTCTGCTACGGGGCCGTGCTCGCCGTGCAGGCGTGGCTGTGGTCGAAGTACAGCGGCGACATGTACGTCACCCTCGCGGTCACGGCCTCTGTGGGCATAGTGTGCTTCCTGTGCCGCAAGCTCGCGGATTCCGCTCATCGCCTGTGGATGAAGTGGCAGGAAATGGGCAGGGCCACCCTTGCCGTGCTGGGGCTCTACGCCTGTCTGCTCCCTGTCATCGTGCTGTACGATGTGCTCCTCGAACCGGGCTTCGGCTTCCCGCTTCAGAACATCATGGAGGGCTGGGGCTGGCTCCGCGTCCTGCTGTGGCTGGGACTTGGCGGCTGGCTGACCTTCAAGGTGAAGAACGTTCTGGACGTCCTTCTGCGCCCGTGGCAGCTTCTGCTTTTTGTCATCCTGTTCTTCTTTGGCGGCGGCCTCGTCTTCGCCTTCTCGAACTTCTCGAACCTCGCCAACCTTGCCTTGTTCGGCATACTGCTCATGCCGCTGGCCTTCATGCCCATCATGAAGCAGCCCGCCAGGCGCGCCATGCCTATTCTTGCAGACATCGAAGGCTTTGCCATGTACATTGGAGCGGCGGAAGCCCAGCGCATGAACTTCCAGAACCCGCCGGACAGAACGCCCGAAGAGTTCCACCGCATACTGCCCTACGCCGTGGCCCTCGGGCTGGAAGAGGCGTGGGGCGCGCAGTTCTCCGACATGTTCAAGGAAATGCGCTTCACGAACTCCATGGCCACCTTTGCCGAATACGAGCACCGCATGAACGGCGACGTTTGACCCTTCAAGGAGCATACCATGCTGAAAACATTCTTTCTCGCGGCCCTGGCCCTTGTGCCTTTCCTTACCTGCCAGCCTGCGGAGGCCGCCAACGAACGCGGCATCACGCTCACAAAATTCGAATGCCTGCTCTGCGACAAGGAATATTACACCTTCAAGCCGGACAGCATAGAATGCAACAAGGGCGAGACACGCACCCGCCCGTATCAGGCTTCCAACTGGTGGATCTTCAAGGGCAAGCGCATGATCCCGCCCTGCCCCAAGGCTGACGGCGCCCACATCTTCCAGAAGAGAGGCGAGATCACCACCGATCCTATCAGCATCGTGAAGAATCTTGAATGGATAGTATATAACCGCAACAGCGGCGGTGCGCTGCAGACCCAGCTTGTGCGTATGAAGTGCCTGGGATGCAGTATGGAAGCCTTCGCCTTTGCCTGCGACGACCTCGACTACGAAAAGCCCATCGACCTCAAAAAGCCGAACACCTGGGTGACCATGGAAGGCCAGCGCGTG